>NZ_JBBMEK010000127.1:0-9087 GCF_040096555.1 Coprococcus intestinihominis
AAGAGATTCACGTACCTGCACCTATTGTTGATATGGTCTATGTGCGCACAGGCGAGAAACGTCCACTGTGTCCAATGTGGCAGCGTGCAAAGGCTAAGGCAGAAGCCAAAGCAAGAGAAAAGGCAGAAGGAGGGAATAAGTAATGGCAGAATTAACCGGACGCGCACTCATTGCATCCCGCTGCGCGAAATTCTTTAAAAATGGTGATTTTGTAAATCTTGGTATCGGTGTTCCTCTGATGTGTGTGAACTATCTTCCTGAAGGCGTAGAGCTCTGGCTTGAAGCCGAAATCGGAACGGTCGGAAGTGGTCCTTCTCCAAGCTGGGACGACGTTGACATCGACTGTATCGATGCCGGTGGTCAACCTGCTTCCATCATTCCTGGGGGAAGCGTTTATGATAACGAAACTTCCTTTATGTTCATCCGCGGCGGTCACATTGACGCAGCTGTTCTTGGTACATTGCAGGTCGATCAGGAAGGCAGCATTGCCAACTGGACGATTCCTGGCAAACTTGTTCCTGGTATGGGCGGCGCCATGGATCTCTGTGCCGGTGTCAAGAAGATTATCGTTGCAACTGATCACTGCGAGAAGAACGGTCAGTCCAAGATTCTTAAGAAATGTACACTGCCTCTGACAGGCTATCAGTGCGTCACAGATATCGTTACTGAAAGATGTTATTTTGAAGTCACACCGGAAGGTCTCGTTCTCCGCGAAGTTGCGCCGGGATATACAGTCGAAGATATTCTGGCATGCACAGATGCTGACGTCATCGTTCCTGATGAAGTTGGTGTGATGCAATAAATTTATAGTCGTTTAAAAAGGTATTGACCGACATTCATACCCCCGCTGTCCACCGGACAGCGGGGGTATTGTATTTAGAAAATGTCAGCCAATACCTTTTTCAATTCTTCGGCAAAAATCTGATGTCCCTTTGCCGTCATATGTACCCCGTCAGCCCCCAGTTCGACAGGCCAGACAGATGCATTAACAAAATGAAGATGAAGTTTCTCTGCAATATCCGCATAATAATCCCCAAGCTCACGACAAGCCTCATCCAAACCGGTGGATGACGGCGCCATCTCACCAAGAGCCGTAGACGGCGGCGCAATTAAAAGCACCTGTTCCGGTCTGCAGACCATTGGCTGTACCTGAAGAAATTCTGTCAGGAACTGTTCCATCCGCACGGCCACCTTGGCACTGCCGGAGCGAACCATGGTCAGCAGATCATTGGTTCCCAACATCACTGTCAGCAGATCGAAATCACCCTCCCGGCGCAGAATCTCCGTCAATTCATTCAGTTCCCATTGATCCGACGGAATCTCCCGTCCGTTCTCCCCCAGATTCACAACGTCATATAAACCAGAATTCTGAAGGATGCCAGTCCATCGGATATCTGCGTGATGTCGTCCGCCGGCAAAACCGCAGGCACCATAAGTATTGGAGTCACCGTAACATATGATTTTATAAGCCATCCTGCTTCCTCCTATTCCTTTTGGTCATTATAAGTATCAAGGAAATGATGAACCTGTCCGTTCTGCTTATAGGCAATAATCGTGCTGAGATTGACATTTTCCACACTCTTGAAAATATTGCCCTCTACAAAAGGGTTCACTTTCTTCAGTTCACTGATTAACTGCTTAATCTCCATGCGCTTGGAGGCCGATGTGCCGTCCGGACGACAGGAACTGCAGGTGTCTGTAAAGCGACAGGCGCACTGGATAAAATGCAGACCGTTTAAATCACGCCACTGCTTAATATCCTCCTCACGAATCAAATACATCGGACGAATCAGTTCCATACCCTCAAAATTACTGCTGTGCAGCTTCGGCATCATGGTCTGTATCTGAGCACCATAAAGCATCCCCATCAAAATGGTCTCAATGACATCGTCATAATGATGCCCCAATGCAATCTTATTGCACCCAAGTTCTTTTGCCTTATTATACAGATGGCCGCGGCGCATTCTTGCACACAGATAGCATGGAGACTTTTGGATATCATATACTGCTTCAAAAATCTGGGATTCAAAAACTGTAATCGGCACACCCATAATCCGGGCATTATTCTCTATTAACTTTCGATTAACTTCACTGTATCCCGGGTCCATCACAAGGAACACCAGCTCAAATGGAAATTTGTTGTGGCGTTTCAATTCCTGGAATAATTTCGCCATCAGCATGGAATCCTTGCCGCCTGAAATACAGACCGCGATCTTGTCCCCCGGCTGTATCAGATCATAGGTATTGATTGCCTTGGCAAACTTGCTGAACAGTGCTTTGTGAAAACGGCCTTTACGGAGACTCTTCTCAATCTCCTCCTGCTTGTCATCACCGCCAAAACTTGCCATCAGCCATGCACTGTAACCGCCCGACAGACTCACGGCATCATAATCCAGTTCGCGCAGTTTCGGCACCAGCCTCGCACTGTTCATGCCTTTCATGCAATATAATATATATTTCTTATCCTTTGCCAACTTTCCGGCTTCAGCCTGCTCAACAATATCCGGCATACTGACTGCGCCCGGAATGGCCCCATAGCCAAAAGAAATGGCATCCCTGACATCCACCAGCAGATAAGTCCCCACCGCCAGATCAGAAAGCCCTTTAATCGTTATCTCTGCTGCTTCGCTCATTCTTTATCTCTCCATATCATTTTCATTTATACCGTTTTGTATCTATTGTACCAGTCCCCGGGCATAAAAAAAAGCCCTTTCTTCTGTAAATGAACTGAAGCATCCTCCCAATCGTCAGATTTTAGGTCTGACTTTTGGTAGACGTTCAGCAGTTACATAGAAAGGACTTTTCTAATTTTTTATGCACAGCTTACTGCCATCGTGCAAATTCTTCATCCGTACATTTCACATAGTGCTTACCGCCTACATGGTGTGATGTACCTTTGTTATAATCAATGCCTGATGTCTTATAGTCATAGGTTTCAGCCTTACGCTGTTTTTCCACAACAGGGTTTGGCGCCGGTATCGCTGACAGCAAACTTCGTGTATAAGGATGTATCGGATGACTGAATATCTCTTCTGTTGTTCCTGTTTCAAGAAGGTGTCCCAAATGCAGAACGCCAATCCTGTCGGAGATATATTTGACCATGGAAAGGTCATGAGCAATAAACAGATAAGCGGCCCCGGTTTCTTGCTGGATATCCTTCATCAGGTTGACAACCTGGGCCTGAATGGATACATCCAGGGCTGAAATACATTCATCTGCGATAATCAGCTTCGGGTCCATAATCAGCGCACGGGCAATGCCGACTCGCTGTCTCTGACCACCTGAAAACTGGTGCGGATAACGTGTCGCATGTTCCGGTGAAAGGCCGACCTTTTCAAGAATGGCTTTGACCTTTTTGTCACGTTCTGCATGACTGCTGCATGTATGATGAATATCCAACCCCTCGCTGATGATATCGCCAATTCTCTTTCTCGGATTCAGTGAAGCCATCGGATCCTGGAAAATCATCTGCATCTGTGTGCGAAGCATCTCGTTGTCCTTGCTGCTCAATCTGCCGCTGATATCAGTTCCGTCAAAAGTAATCTTACCGGCAGTCGGATCATACAGACGAATAACACTTCGTCCAATCGTTGACTTACCAGAACCGGATTCTCCTACAAGGCCATAAGTTTCTCCCGGATAAATCTCAAAAGAAACATCATCCACAGCTTTGACTGTAAATTTCTTACTGACTTTAAAATACTGCTTGAGGCCTTCAACTTTAAGAATTGGGGCTGCATCATAATTCACTGCCATACTTCTCAGCCTCCTTCTTCATTCTTTCAAGACGTGTCTTCAACTCTTCCGGCATCTCTACCTTCGGTGCACGCGGGTCAAGCAGCCATGTTGCTGCATAATGGGTATCTGAGATCCTGAACATCGGCGGGTCCGCCTTGTCATCCAGCACAAGTGCATATTTATTACGTGGTGCAAAGGCATCTCCCGGCTTCTCATGCAGCAGATTTGGCGGCGAACCCGGAATGGTATACAAACGTTCATCATCTGTTTCCAGATCAGGCATGGCTGACAGCAGACCCCAGGTATACGGATGCCTCGGGTCATAGAAAATATCATTAATTAATCCTTTTTCTACAATCTTTCCGGCATACATAACATTGACATAGTCTGCGACCTTTGCCACAACGCCTAAATCATGGGTAATATAAATAACGGAAATTCCTCTTTCTTTCTGTACTTTACGGATTAATTCAATAATCTTCGCCTGAATCGTTACATCCAGCGCTGTTGTCGGTTCATCACAGATCAGCAGTTCCGGATTACAGGACAGGGCAATAGCGATAACCACACGCTGACGCATACCCCCTGACAGCTGATGCGGATAGTTTTTCATACGTTTCTCGGCATCTTCAATACCAACTTCCTTCAGCAGTTCCACAGAACGTTTCCAGGCCTCTGCTTTCGGTGTCTTATAATGCCAGATCATGCCTTCCATAATCTGTTTGCCGATGGACATGGTTGGGTCCAGACTGGTCATCGGGTCCTGAAAAACCATGGCAATACGTTTGCCGTTGACATTACGTCGAATCCACTTTTTATCCTTCTTAAGGATATCGACGGTTTCCATGTTGCCGCCATCATTGCGGTATGTATATTCGATGGAACCGTTTGTTACTGTCGCATTTGAGGCCAGGATACCCATGGCCGCTTTCATTGTGACAGATTTACCTGAACCGGATTCACCGACAATGGCTACTGTTTCTCCTTTATACAGGTCAATATTGACACCACGAATCGCATGAACAGGGCCTGCCGTTGTACGAAAGGTAATATCAAGATCCCGTATCTGAAGAATTTTTTCTTTTGCTTCTGGCATACTTCTCTTCTCCTTTCGCCAATTACATTTCTTTCATCTTCGGATCCAGTGCTTCACGCAGGCCGTCCGCTACCAGATTAAAACTGAGCATCAGCAGTGCCATCACTACAATCGGAGGAATAATCTGATACGGATGCGTCGTAAAACTGTTGAAACCATCAGAAATCAGTGAACCAAGTGAACATTGCGGTACAGGAATACCAAGGCCTACAAAGCTTAAGAATGCCTCTGTAAAAATAGCTGTCGGTATGGAGAACATAACCTGTGTAATAATCGGTCCAATAATATTCGGCAACACTTCTTTGAAAATAATGAAGAAGCTGCCGGCACCCAATGTTCTTGATGCAAGAACAAATTCCTGCTCCTTGAGCTTGAGCATCTCTGCACGTGCAATACGGCTCATGCCGACCCACTCTGTCAGCATCAGGGCAAAAATAATGGTCACCATACCCGGCTTTAATACAAGCAGCAGCAGCGTACAGATAACCAGTCTCGGAATACTATTGGCCACCTCCAATATTCGCTGCATCACCATATCCGTCTTACCGCCGAAATAGCCTGAGATCAAACCATAGCACATACCGATGATCATATCAATAATTGCCGCTGCAACGGCGATCAATAATGAAACCCTTGCACCTTCCCAGGTACGTGTCCAGATATCACGCCCGAAATTATCACTGCCGAACCAGTAATAGACGTCCTCCAGACCTTTATCAATATAATAGTTAATCTTCTTTGTGCCAGTCGTACTCTTCATGGCTTCGCTGCCGTCAAAAATACCGTATTTTTCCAGAGCCTTTACTCTTGGCGCAAAATTCTTCTGACTCAGATTCTGATCAGAATAGTTATAGTCATTCATATTCGGTCCGACAATGGCCAGCGCAGCAATCACAATAATCAGAGCAAGACCCACAACTGCACTGATTTTTCTGAAAAAGCGGATAAAAACATCTTTCCAGAAGCTCTGTGCAGCAAAGTTCTCATCAATCTGGATAGCCGCCGCATTATCCTTTAATACAAAATCGGAATCGACCGGTATATATGCTGCTGCCGGCTGAACTGCTGCTGATTCTTTTACTTTTCTCATATTTATCAGTCTCCATTCTTTGCCAGTCTAATTCTCGGATCAATAATACCATACAGAATATCTACCACCAGCATAATCACAATATACAGTGCCGAATAAATAAAGCTCAGTGCGATAACAACATTATAGTCATTGGATTGGATCGCGCTGACCAGAAGACTTCCGACACCAGGAATAGCGAAAATCTTCTCTACAACCAGTGAACCGGTCATCAGGTCAACAATCAGCGGCGCTAATACCGTGATAATAGGGATTAAAGCATTTCTCAGTGCATGACGGATGATCAGTGTCGGTCCTGAAAGACCTTTGCTCTCCGCCAGAAGCATATATTCACTTCCCATAACCTCCAACATCTCACTTCTGGTAAATCTGGCTATCGATGCCATCGTAAACATGGACAATGATATACTCGGCAAAACACTGGATCCGAAAACATCCTTTGCTGAGAACAGCATTGGGAACCAACTTAAGCGAAAACCAAAGGTATAACTGAGTGCCAGCGCAAATACGTACGACGGGACCGATACACCGATAACCGACAGAACCGTTGCCAGAGAATCCCAGATTGTATCATGCTTCAACGCTGCCAGCAATCCCAGCAAAAGTCCTGCCACTGCACCAATTGTAACTGCCAGTCCGCCGATTCCAATCGAAATTGGAAGTCTTGTCTGAATCAGCTGTGAAATCGGTGTGTTTTTGGAAATATTATAACTTACGCCCATATCACCACGCAGCATATTGCCTACATACCTGAAAAACTGTACCACAACCGGCTGGTCCAATCCGTACTTAGTATAAAGGGCAGCTCTTTGATCCGCATTCAGTTTCTCATCATTAAAAGGAGAACCCGGCATTAGCTGCATCAGGATAAACAATACAAGTAAAATTACCAAAAGCGTGAAGATGGCTGTAAGAACTCTTTTTAAAGTATATTTCTTCATCTTTAGTGTCTCCTTGCTTCAAAGCTCAATGAAACACGCTTCGCGAGTTTCACGCATTATTCGTGTAAACCAAAGGGCCGCACTAAAATCATCTTCAGTGCGGCCGCAAAATTTCAGTCAAATCATGCCAGCCAAATCTGATTATTCAGATTTAACTGTGTCTTTGTATACACGGTTCAGGGCTACAGGATGGAAATCAATACCTGTAACTTTTGAAGACTGCATCTGTGCATTGCTCTGTGTATAAAGTGGGAAGATAACAGCCTGATCCATGACAATCTTCTCAGCATCATACATCTTAGCCCAACGTCCTTCTGCATCTGTACAAAGGTCACCGGTTGTACACTCAGCAATAATTGCATCGTAATCTGCATCGCTCCACAGACCGTAGTTGTTGGAGTTGCCTGTGATCCACATACCAAGATATGTCATTGGATCAGCATAGTCCGGACCCCATCTTGTAAGGGCAATCTGGAAGTTGCCGTCCTGCATATCCTGTACTCTCTGTTTCTTAGGCTCAACCTTGATAGAAACTGTCAGACCAGGAAGTGTCTGCTGCCACTGCTCCTGAAGAACCTGAGCAACCTTCTGAGGTGCATCATCTGCATCAACAATCATCTCAAGTGTCATTTCAGTTTCGCCGAGTTCCTCAAGACCCTTCTTCCAGTAATCAGCTGCCTTTTCAGCATCAAATGCGCATACATCTGAGAACTTTGTCTGGTCTTCAGAGAAATCGGAACCGTCAGGACCTGCTGCGAACTGCATAGGTACTGCTGTATATGTAGGAAGTGAACCATCCTTTAATACATCATTTGTAATTGCTTCACGGTCAATTGCCATTGTCAGAGCCATACGGATATTCTGGTTATTCAGTTCCGGAACAGCTGACATATTCGGGCTGACATACCAGAGGTAACCGGCACCAATTGTCTTGAATTCAGGATCATCCTTTACCTGGTCAACCTGTTCGCCGTTAACCAATGTGATATCAAGGTCACCATTCTGATAGCTCATCAGTGCCTGCTGTGAATCCTGGATAACCTGATAATTCAGACCTGCAAGTTTGACTCTGTCTGCATCATAGTAATCTGCATTCTTTGTTAAATGGAATGCTGTTGCTGCCGGCTGATAATCATCCAGAACATAAGCACCGTTAGAAAGAACTGTTTCAGGGCTTGTACCGAATGTATCCCCACATGAATTGAAGAACTCTTCATTTACAGGATAGAATGTAGGGAAGTACATCAGTGACAGGAAGTAGCTGACAGGAACATTCAGTTCAACCTTCAGTGTATTGTCATCCACTGCTGTAACACCTAATTCGCTCTTATCCTTCTCACCTGCAATAATCTCAGCTGCATTCTTAACCTGGCCGATATCGCTGAGCATATAAGCATACTCAGAAGCGACAGCCGGATCAACAGCTCTCTGCCATGCAAATACAAAATCTGCTGCTGTTACAGGGGTGCCATTACTCCACTTTGCATCTGTACGAAGATGGAAAGTATAAGTCAATCCATCATCTGATAATTCATAAGATTCTGCAATTGCAGGCACAGCCTGTCCATCAGAATCCATCTGCATCAGACCATCTGTGTAGTCTGCAATAACTTCAAAAGAAGTACCATCTGTCGCCTGCTGTGGGTCTAATGACTGAACAGGTGTCTCCAACATAACGTTCAGGTCATCACCGCTTGCAGCTGCACTGCCTGATTCTGCTGCTGTCGATTCTGCTGAAGATTCGCCTGCAGCTGCTGTTGTAGATGTACTGCCACTGCCGCCGCATCCGACAAGACCAACAACCATTGCTGCGGCAAGTGCAAAAGCAACTGCTTTCTTTGCTTTTTTCATAAAAATCTCCTCCTTAAAAGATATGTGCCTAGGTAACTATTGATTGAACACATACCCTGCGCTTTGTTAGCAGTTTACCACACTATCATTTTAAATGCAAGATAAACATGCAATTTCAAGATACAAAAATTGCATATTTCTATAAATTATAGAGTAATTTGGTAAAAGTGTCTACAATCTATGCCTCATAAAATATTTCTATCCCCATTAATAGGCTGTACTTATTTGCTTTTTTCTTATTAACTTGATATTATAAATGGAGTATGTCAAACTTTACTTCATCATAAAAGGAAATAGAGAAATGAAGAAATATATAAAATACGCTTTTTCCAGGACACTGCCCGCCCTGTGTGTTAGGATAATTGTCAGAG
>NZ_JBBMEK010000128.1:0-9050 GCF_040096555.1 Coprococcus intestinihominis
GTGCGTTGAAAATTGGATTGGATAGTATCTACTCTTGATGCTACTGTTTTACAACGACTTCCAATTTGATCAAGACCGGAAAATTCAACATAAATTCTAGGCATACTTCACAACCTCCTTTCTATCGGTTCCCCAGCGGAACGTAAAGGTCGCTCCGCCAGGGATAACCGATTATTTCAATCTTCCAAAAAATCAGAAGACTTTGCCCTGCTCCTGAGCTTTCTGAGTGCCTTCACGCTCAGCAGCTTCATAACTTTCAGCAGCCAGGGTGAGGAATGTGCTGTATGCCTTCATGTCCTTGACAATAGTATCAAAAGTATTCTGCATATTTGCAAACTGCTTTTTTTCAGTTTCGATGGTGGTGCCTTTCATTTTGTTAGCTGTAGTCGTAACCTCCTGCAGCATTTCTGCATACAGAGACTGGATAGTAACTGCTGCATTTTCGAGGGTCTTAGCTTTGTCACGCATAACACTGGAATCTACTACTACTTGTGCCATAGTTTTTCTCCTTTCAAAATGATGATTTGATTACTTTCCGGCACTAAGAGAGCTTGCTTTGCTCTTAATATCGTTTTCGGTGCTCTTCATTTTTGCGGCATATTCACGAAGGAACTGAACGTAGTTCTTCAAGGCTTTTTCTGCTGCGGAGAAGTCGTTTTTGTAGCCTTCGATTCTCTGGTTGAATGTGTCGCTTGCTTCACCTTTGTAAGTCACACGAAGATCAGACACAGCTGTATAGATGCTGGTGTATGCTTTGGTGAATTCTCCGGTTTTTCCCTCGATTTTGCTTGCAGAAGCTTCGAGTTCTTCAGGGGTTACATCAAAAATTGTAGATGCCATAAGAGTTCTCCTTTCGGTGTTTGAATTTTTTGAATAAATACTTAGTGTCCAGATTTCAAGGCGGCGGCTCGTTCTTCTGCTTCACGATCTTCACGCTGAATTCTGTCGGCACAGTATTTAATCGTTGACGCTAGATTGGACATCTGAGATCTTGTCCTGTTCATTTCACTGCGCAGGGTGCTTAATTTTGATATAAAAGCATCAGCTGCTTGGCCTTTCCATACGGCACGACAATCTTGTTCCATCTGTTCCAGAAGTTTAATCTGAGATGAGAGCTGATATGCGTCATCTGATATGGAATTCGCTTGTGAAATAACTTTAGAGTAGTTTATTCTATATTTCATGGTGTCGTATCTCCTTCCTTTGCTAGATTAACAGCAGCTTGGCTCCATCGGAGATACCAAGTTGGGCAAAGCTGCATTCCAAACGTAATGCCGTATTGTCGCTTGTATCGAACAACATCGCATCGGCACTCTTATCTGAGATTCCGTACTCTGAGTTTAATATTTTTATCATCAGATTCTGAGCATTTTTGACAGACATATTGTTTGGAACGATAAAATCGTATGTACTATCCAGGGCTGGTATTTTTACTGTGATAGATATTTTTTCCATGAACCTCACCACCTTATCTCAACATTTTTTTCTTTAAGACAGAAGTAACAGCTGTGAGATTTTACATCTGGTACAAGCGGTAGGGTTTCTATCTTTGCGGAAGCATTTTCATAGCAGTTTGGGCAGAGTATGTAGTTTTCTGCATTGACAACCAGTGACATAAACAGACGATCATTGTTCTTGGCTCCATTAACATTAAAACCGCATATAAAATAAATTCCGTATTGTGGAGCATCGATATACTGGAACACCTTTCGCATAAAGGCAGCCTGCTCATTGGTAATCATATCGAAGAAATCGTTGAACTCAGAAATGACAATAAACAGCTGTTCGTGCTGTCCGCCTGGTTCTTCTAAGCGTGCATTTAATTCTGGTTTCAATTCCTCGATGAACTCATCAAGAGCAGTAGCTCCGCTAATATACTGACACGAAGAACATTCATCGACAATATTTCTAAAAGTGCCATTGTCATCATCAATGAATACTGAACGTCTGTTACTGTATTGGGCGATGTTCATTAGAATAGTTCCGTAAAACTTACCCAAGCTATCTATATCATTTGCACAGATACAGACTTTGTAATCCTCGGACAGAGTTATGCCATACATCAGTGCTGCAGACTTGGAGGTTCCAAGGATAAGATTTCCACTTTCATCAAAAATGGATTCAGGTGGAGTGCTTCGTGGTGTCGGTGAATAATAGCTTGCAGGAGCTTCATAAGAATTATTTGAATCCTCTGTAGCTCCGTCTATCTTAATTGGAGTGTATCCGTGCCAATTCGATGCCAATTCGATGTATTTCTGACTAATGGTTGCGATACGATCAGCTTCGGTTTCACCGTCAAAAGCGATTGCAGTCTGGAATTCAACAATTTCTCTATTTATTACAGTGATGCCCCGTCCGCTGATATCTTCAGGAACAACCGGAGGGCGCACATTATGAATATCTAGGTAGTTACTAGGATCATTCATTTTCAGGGTGAAATAAGTGGCAATATGCTCAGTTACCTTGTAATATATAGAGTTTCGTGTACTTCCTGTAATAACGAAATAAACGCCAAAGGTTTTTCCGGCACTGATGATGTCGATGAAGCTGTCTGATATATCCATATATTTGTCCCGGAAGGATGCAAAATTATCAATCAGGACAAGAATGGCAGGAAGAGGTTTTTTGCAAACAGCACGATAATCAGAAAAAGTACCACAGTTATTGTCTGCAAAAATGCGTTTGCGTTCATCGATTATGTCGTGCAGAACAAAAGCCATTTCAGAGAGTTTGCTTTCATCGTCTGCAAATACGACCCCGCCGGTATGCGGAAGATATGAAAGATAGCCTAAATTTCGCCCGCCAAAATCCATAGCATACAGATTCAATTCTTCCGGGGTATAGGCATACTCACAAACCATGGAGTAAACCAGTGTTTGCAAGAATGTCGTTTTTCCTGTTCCACTTGCACCATACAATCCAACATGACCGGTTTTGGAGAAGTCTATCGTAAGCGGTTTTTGCTCCTGAGTGCGAACGTAATCTACCAATCCAATTGTTGCAGAACACAGCCCCTTCTTTTCTTTTTCAAGGGTCTGCAAAACAATTTTTTCAGGGAGCATATCTAGCCACAAAGGCTTCGCTACAACATTCTTCTTTTGCCCGAGGGCAACGATTTCAGAAACAACTGCTTCTAGTTGCGTTTTGTCAGACTTGTCACCAGACAGGTCAATCTTGGCGCTATGGATAGGATTGGCTGTATTATCAGTCATCTGTACCGTGATTTCTTCGTCTGGCATATATGTTTTAGTAGGAATATAATCAGCTCCACTATAACCAGACTGAATACATTCGTAGATTTCATCATAGCCGACTTGCAGATACAGACGACCGGGGTTTTTAATCATTGCAGAGTCAGGTTTATTTATCATATCGATGCTGTCCTGTTTATCTGCAACCTTCAAGCAAACTCTAAAGCGAGAGTTGCTCATAATCTGCGGATCAACGATACCGCTTGGCTTCTGTGTCGCAAGAATCAGATGTATTCCGAGGCTACGACCAACTTGAGCTACGTTGATGAGTTGTGCCAAAAACTCAGGCTGCTGTGTCTTTAACTGCGCAAATTCGTCAATAATAATGACTAAGTGCGGCAATGGTGTATCAAGGCGTCCGCCTTTGTAATACTTGTGGTAGGAGTTAATATCCAGTTTATCAACACCAAGTGCAGCAGCAGCTTCATTAAATATGCGCTGACGAGACTTTATCTCTGCTTCCAACGAAACCAATGCACGATAGAGAATATTTCCTGATAAATTTGAAATTGTTGCTGACAAATGCGGCAGTGCAGGAGCGAACGGTTTAGCCATGAATGGTCTTGCCATATCTCCGCCCTTGAAGTCTACTAAGACAAAAGCAACTTCTTTAGGACTGTAGTTAATAGCCAGCGATAAGATGAATGCCTGTAGGAATTCGCTTTTACCGGAACCCGTAGTACCTGCAACAAGCCCGTGGCAACCGTGATAGGCTTCGTGCAGATCCAGGCTGAACACTTCACCGCCTGCCATGACTCCTATCGGGGCTGCCAGAGATTTGGCAGAATTGTTGTTATCCCAATGACTCTCAATAGCAAGTTCGCTGACATTACCTACTTTATACATTTGCAGGAACGATATACGATCAACGATACCCAAGGAACGAGAGTCTCTCTTGATAGGCAGTCGAGATAGTTCATTCGCAAACGAGTGAATACGGCTCATTTCTACATCATCAAGAGTAAATGGGATGAACCTATTTGCATTTTTGTTTTTTATATAGTATCCAGTGCGAGTATCATCGCTTTGGATAATTGTTTTACATGATTTAGGCAGTTTTGTGATATCGCCATAGGCAAACAAAGTTGTGATACCAACTTGGTTCTCGGAATCATTCATATATCTGAGCAGAGCCTCTTTTTCAATCAAATTCGGCTCCGTGACGATCACAACGTAATGGGGGATAGGTGTGCCACCTCTATCCTGAGATTCTTCTCGCTCTTTTATCATCTCATCAATGATATTAAAAATATAATGAACCTCATCGGGATTTGTAGCAAAGAAACGAACCTTTTTATCGTTGCTCCAGATATGAGGTACATTCTTGAAATCATCAAAGTTATACACCTGTTTAGGAGATGTTATAAGCACGAGCTTTACTTCATCGTAGGAATGAAGTGAAATAATATTAAGGATCACCTCATTAAGAATAGTGCGTATATTCTTCTGACTGCCGATAATGCCAATCGTGTGATTAGTAAAAATGTCGAGTGTCAGTGGAACATCGTTTAATGTCCCGTACTTCTTGGAAAGCTCAACTGGCAAATTACGAAGTTCATCTTCATGCAGCTGAAATCCTTGCTTTGGAATTTTTAACTGCACTTCAAAAGGTCTGCTACCTAAACCCATACGGATAGCAAGAAAATCAGCATCCTCATGGGAACGCTCCCACAAGCGGAGTCGGTTACTTTCGTTATCAAGCATGGAGCATAAAATTTCAGGAGAAGGGCATAACGAATCGTTCAAAAGACGTACGGTTCGCTCTCTCTTTGAAATTAAGCTTTTTTCTATATCAGAGATATACGATAAGTATCTGCTCTTTCTATGGCTCTCATCAGCCAAGGTGCGCCTTTTCTGGTAGCTTCTAAGTAAAGAAGGCCACATAAGCGAACCCAATAGTAAACCAACTGCCATAGTGCCACTGGCAATAATGGTTGACATCTGACCGCCGCTAATTGCATTTGTGATAGATACGCCCAAACTTGCCAGCATTACCATAGACATAGTAATGCTCGGTCCGAGAGTTAGAATTGCTGGAGTTTTATCTACGGTAAACGGGCTAGGAGGAGCATCAATCTCAATTACATCGCTATCCAATGATTTTAGAATACGAGGTGTACTGACAAAGTATTTCTTTTCCGCTGCATCATTGATAGGCATTTTCACAGCAAAGGATGTCATCAACGATAAGGTACTTTCAGTTTTGAGATTACGCACAGCTATGAAGTCACCCATGTAAATGAGGGAAAGCCCCATGATAAAGACTTCATCAAAAGGCTTTAACTGTTGTGAATGAACAAGGCGACCGTTTACATAGATACCAATACTGCGTTTCAGATCCTCAATAAAAGCATTTCCATTGCTGTCAATGCGAATAGCTGCGTGTTTTTCTCTTGAAACAAAGTCGCTAAAATCATAAGAAATATCGTTTAGTGGAGTGCGCCCGATAAAAATATTGGTATCTTTTGATAATGCGTATTTTTTATAGCCAGCCTGTATATCCGAGGTGGCAATGAACAGGGCTTTGACTGTTTTGCCGTTGCTTTTATTCTTAAATGCAAAATAGTCTCCACTATGTATTACATGGTCATTACAAGGATGACCATTCAGCGTTACTTCATATTTATCATCGAAGCTTTGTTTCAAGGTGTAGATAACGGATGCTTTTTCTTCTTCCTGAGAAAAAGGAATAGCGAAGTCTGATGGAAGTCCCAATGTTTCGAGAAACAGGCGATTCGTTCTGTTTTTGAGGACATCGCTTAACATCCGTGAAATTGCTCGATCTTCAACAAAGAACGTTACCAAGAAATCTAACATCGAATTATTCTTGGATTTAGCCATCTTTTCACCACCTCTACAAAATACTATTTACAATTTTTCTCCGCAGTTGCCGCAGAACTTCATGCCAGGCTTATTCTCAAAACCGCAAGAAGGACATTTTGATGCACTGAGAGGTTTTCCACATTCACCACAGAATTTCATTCCGTCTGGAACTTCTTTTCCGCAGTGAGGACAAACAATGGTAGTTGCAAGTTTACTGCCACAACTGCCACAAAATTTCATGGATGCATTGTTCTTAGCTCCACATTTTGGACAACTGATTTCATTATCGGGGGCGTTTACCTGCACGTTCTGACCGATGCTAGAAAAAATATTACCAAACTGACCTGCAGCACCTAATCCCATTCCTAAGCCGATTCCTGCGTTGGCAATTCCACCAGAAGAAGGGTTAGTTGCCAATCGCTCTGCAATATCAAGAGACCTACGGCGCTGATAAAAGCCTTCACCTAATGCAAGTTCTTCTTTATAGTGGCGAAGCTTTTCGTAATCTTCAGGACGTGGTGCAATGGCTTCACAGAAGAAATTAACAACCTCAACACCAAATCTTTCAAATTCATCATTGATGGCTTCCTTGAAAGCATCGGAAAGTTCAGACAAATAAGAAGAAATCTCCAAGAAGGAAATTTGCTTCTTTATCATATATTCCGATGTTACAGATTTGATTTTGGTGTTAATAAGTCCGTTGAAGTATTTGAGTACCACTGTGTAATCGCCGGTTACTCCATTAGGTATTGCTCCAACAATACGAGATACAAACAACCGAGAATTATTTATGGCAATTCCATATTGCCCACGAGCACCTACGTTCAATATCAATCCGTATTTAGGATCTTCTAAAGGTATTGCAGTGGAAGTTCCCCAATGCAAGTCGAGCTTTACGGTCTTGTTAATGTAATACACTTCTGCAGTAAACGGTGTTTTGCCGCCAAACGGTAAATTAACCAGTTTGTGCAAAAGTGGTAAATTTCCTGTAGATAATGTATGTGTACCAGGACCAAACAAATCAAGTGCTTCGCCGCCCTTAAGGAATAACGCTTCCTGACCCTGGTTTACAATTAGTTGTGAACCGAGTACAAATTGCTCGGAGGGACATTTATAAACAAGCCAATGCGGACCATTTACTTGTCCATCGAATTTTATTCTATCAATAATAGCCATTTCTTCTACCTCTTTCGCTAAGGTTCATCAATGCGGTATATCCTACCACGGCATTTTTTGAATAATCTTATGTAAGACTTATATAATCCTCGTATAACTCCGTATTTTTCAATAGCCAGAATTGCGTATTCTGAGCAAGTGGGCTTAAACAAGCATTTGCGACGAACACGTTCGGGCGCATACCGCTGATAAAGTCGAATAGCTCCAATTAATGCTGGCTTTAATGCTATTACTCCACCAATAAAGAATTGAAGCAAGGTAAGCAATATAACAAATGTAGTATGGTGTTCTGCGTAAAATCTGTAGATGGATTGGGGTAAAATTGAAGAAATGCCAAGCCATCGAATCAGATAATACAGTAGAATGGTTGCCACACAATTAGCTACAAGAAAAAGCGAAACACAAAGAGCCGCCTTCTTATAGCTTGTATTAGGGCGAACAAGAGGTCGTTCTAATACATACCATACTACCGCTTTCTGTTCTTCCGGACTTGGCATTTCTCTTTTCATAGTTTCTGTAATCGGAGCCAGATTAGCGATTTTTCATTTCACGCAGCTTGTTACGCATACCACGAATCGCTGCATCGGTGCTATCGGTTGGAGTCATGGAGCAACGCAGAGTGTCGCCGGGAACAACAATCTTGAATTCGTCAGCATTAGCGGAAGCCTGCATATACTGAGTGCTACCCATACAACCAGAAGACTCTGCCACGAGCTTCTGATAGGTTTCAGAAGAAGCAGTAAAGTTGGTGACATCCTGATAGAAATACTGCATAGTATTTTCTTTCTTGCTATCACTGGTCATGCTGAAAGAATACTGATAGATGAAAACTTCACGCTCGCCGAAAAACAGCCAAGTGATCATATACTCGGAACTAACCCAAGTATTAGCTGAGGCACGAGCTACCAGATTATCAACCTTGTCGTTAAAAACATAACCCTCGAACGTAACAGGAGCAATTTCCTGAACCTCATCCTCATCAATGCCCAGTTTTCTCAGAGCCATTGACTTGGTATCCAGAGAACTCAATCTCGCCCGAACTTTCTTACGATATTCTTCGACAGTCATACCAGAAGACATGCATCCACCTGATGCACCGTAGAAGAACTTGATAATTGCCTGTTGCTCACTATTTTTGCCACGCAGAAGCATCTGCATTTCCTGCTGCTTTGCAGCAGCATCAGTTGCGGCCTGATTAACCGCATTGCCAAACATACCCATAGTTTTTCCTCCTAAAATGTGGTTTTTGTGTATTCTCAATAGGATTCAATCTGGAGATCCCATTAAAGACAGTCTGGACGATCGACTCCAAGGATTGCATAGAGTTGATCAATGTCATAATTTGAAAGTCCTGCTTGCTTTGCCATTGCCAACAACTCCTGATAATTGGGAGTTGTTCTGTAACTTTTACGATAGAAGTGGTCGTATTTGATATAAGCTAAGAAATAGTAATAGATTCCCTTCGGCTCAATCATTAATGCAGCTTGGACATATTCTTCAATTTTATCAATGTCAGTTCGCTTTGCCAAAAAAGCTTTTTTGCCCTTCAAAAGGCTAACTGCGGCGTAAAAATAAGTTTCTGAATTGTCGAAATTATCTTCTATGGCTTTTGCGAAAGCGGATTGTGCTTTGTCATAAAGTTTCAGTTTTAGATAACACATTGCAATGGAGTTATTCAGTTCTGTATTATCTGGATTCTGTGCTAAAGCACTTCTGTATGCACCTGCGTATTTATTTACCTCAGGTATGGACATACTATAAACACTGTTGAATGTTGAAATAATAACAGGACGATAACAG
>NZ_JBBMEK010000129.1:0-8915 GCF_040096555.1 Coprococcus intestinihominis
TTTTTCAGGTGCTTCAGAAGCTGTATTATTTACATCATTTTTCTTATTTACACCATCTAAGGACTTCATTGTCGGGAACAATAATACATCACGGATAGCCTGGCTGTCTGTCAGCAGCATTACCAGACGGTCAATACCGTAACCGATACCACCTGTTGGCGGCATACCGATTTCCAGAGCATTCAGGAAATCTTCATCTGTATGGTTAGCTTCATCATCGCCGGCTGCAAATGCTTCTTCCTGTGCAGCGAAACGTTCTCTCTGATCAATCGGATCATTCAGCTCTGAGTAAGCATTACACATTTCACGGCCGTAAATATACAGCTCGAAACGTTCTACCAATTCAGGATTGGATGGTTTCTTCTTAGTCAATGGTGAGATTTCAATCGGATGATCTGTGACAAATGTAGGCTGAATCATCTTGTCTTCACAGAATTCTTCGAAGAAGAGATTGATGATGTCACCCTTCTTGTGACGTGCTTCATAAGCAACATGATGCTCGTCAGCCAGTTTCTTGGCTTCTTCATCTGTCTTCACTTCTGTAAAATCTACACCTGAGTATTTCTTAACTGCATCCATCATTGTGATACGTTCAAATGGCTTGGACATATCAATAATCGTGCCATTATAGCTGAGTACTGCGCTGCCGCAGACTTTCTCTGCAAGGTAACGGAACATACTCTCTGTCAGTTCCATCATGCCTTCATAATCTGTGTAAGCCTGGTATAATTCCATCAATGTAAATTCCGGATTGTGACGGGTATCAACACCTTCATTACGGAATACACGGCCGATTTCGTAAACTCTTTCAAGACCGCCGACGATCAGACGTTTCAGATAAAGCTCCAGAGAAATACGAAGCTTCACATCTTCATCCAGCGCGTTGTAATGTGTCTCGAAAGGTCTTGCTGCTGCACCGCCTGCATTGGATACAAGCATCGGCGTCTCTACTTCCATGAAGCCGCGGCCGTCAAGGAAGTTACGGATTTCCTTAAGAATCTGGGAACGTTTGATAAATGTATCTCTGACTTCCGGATTCATGATCAGATCCACATAACGCTGACGATAACGAATATCTGTGTTTGTCAGGCCATGGAACTTCTCAGGAAGTGTATGCAGACTCTTGGAAAGGAGTGTGATCTCTGTTGCATGAATAGAAATCTCACCTGTCTTTGTCTTGAAAACTTTGCCCTTGATGCCAATGATATCACCGATATCAAACTTCTTGAATGCCTGATACGCCTCTGTACCCAGTTCATCTCTTGCTACATAGGACTGAATATCTCCCTGCAGATCACGGACATTGCAGAAAGAAGCCTTACCCATGACACGCTTCTGCATCATACGGCCGGCTACAGTCACTTCCTGACCTTCAAGTTCATCAAAATTGTTCTTAATCTCCATGCTGTGATGGGTTACGTTATACTTAGTGATCAGAAACGGGTCATTGCCTGCTGCCTGAAGGTCAGCCAGCTTGCCGCGTCTGATTTTATCCTGTTCACTGACATCTGGTGTCTGATTGTTCTTTGCCTCTGCCACTTTGCTCTCTCCTGTTCTATTCGATAACTGATTGTTGCGTTTCCTATTACTAAATTCAAGGGCTTACTCATAGAATTAAGCCCTTGTCCATATTAAGCTTTTGCAAGTACAAAAAATGATTACTTGCGATTGCTGAAAATTAAGCTCTTGCAATCTCAAGGATCTTGAATTCCAGGTCACCGGAAATAGTCTCAACAACGATTGTCTCGCCAACCTTGGAACCGATAAGTGCTGCACCTACCGGTGATTCATTGGAAATCTTGCCGTTTAATGCATCTGCTTCTGTAGAACCAACGATTGTATATTCCACTTCTTCGTCCATCTCTACGTCATATAACTTCACACGGCTGCCGATACCGACAGTATCTGCATCCACTTCATCCTGGCCAACAACTTCTACATTCTTCAGAAGTTTCTCGAGTTCTTCGATACGTGCTTCTATATCTCTCTGCTCGTCCTTAGCTGCATCGTACTCAGCATTTTCAGAAAGGTCGCCCTGTTCTCTCGCTTCCTTGATCTTCTGGGCAACTTCCTTACGTTTGTATACCTTCAGATCAAATAATTCATCTTCCAACGCTCTTAAACCCGCAAATGTCATAATATTCTTCTTTGTCTCAGCCATAATAAAATATCCTTTCTATAACTATTATTCTATCTTTCACCTGAACTGCTCAGTCATTCTCAAAATGTTCATACTTCAGGCTGGATCCATCTTCTGCAATCCACCATACAGTATAACTGCAGAACTATCTATTTTATCCAGCATACATCCCTGTATTATATCTTATTGACATTTCACTGTCAACTGATTCCTTCACTTAAACCCTTGATTCATGCCATATTTTTCGTCATGATCCATTGTTTTTGTCATGAGCTTTCATACCGCCTTCGCTGTATGCCAGCCAATCTGCCAAAAGCTGTTTCAAAGCTTCATAAGATTCCACTTCATTCACAGCCTGACGCATTCTGGCGGAACCGTGATAACCGGCTGTATACCAGGCCACATGTTTGCGCATCTCTCGGATGCCCTGATATTCTCCCTTGTAACGGATATGCATTTCCGCGTGACGCAGCATCATATCTGTCATCTCTTTCAGCGACGGTTTCTCGTGAAGGATTCCCTTCTCCAGATAATCAATGATATCTCTGAACAGCCATGGGTTGCCTCTGGCGCCTCTGGCTGCCATAATGGCATCACATCCGGTCTCTTCAATCATCCGCTTTGCATCCTGAGGGGTAAAAATGTCGCCATTTCCGATAACCGGAATCTTCACGGCTTCTTTTACCCTGCGGATGATCTCCCAATCGGCCTTTCCGCTGTAATACTGTTCTCTCGTTCTCCCGTGGACAGCAACAGCCGCAGCGCCATTGGCCTCCGCAATTTTGGCCATCTCTACAGCATTGATATGATCATCATCAAAACCTTTTCTGATCTTGACCGTCACCGGCTTGTCAATGGCTTCCACCAGACTTCTGACGATCCGGCCTGCCAGCTCCGGCTGCTTCATCAGTGCGGACCCTTCACCGTTATTGACAACTTTTGGCACAGGACATCCCATATTGACATCCAGCACATCAAAATCTCTGTCTGCAATCATTCTTACCGCTTCCGCCATGATATCCGAGTCTGAACCAAACAGCTGCAGAGACACCGGGCGTTCCTGTGGCACAGTTTCCATCAGAAGAAATGTGTTTTTGTTCTTATAAGTAATGGCTTTTGCACTGACCATCTCCGTACAGACCATGCCGCATCCCTGTTCGCGGCAGAGCACACGAAATGGCAGGTCAGTAACGCCTGCCATCGGTGCCAGTATAACGGGACGATCAATGCAAAGATTTCCAATTTGTAATGGTTTCATCATCATATGCACAATATTTCCCTTTTATTCCTGCTTCAATGTCTATCATTGACTTAGTTCTGAATTTTCCTGCTCTTCCTTCCGGCAGCCACATTTTTATAATAAATAATGCGCAGCCCCTGAAGGGTCAGAATATTATCATAAATATCAATGACATCTGTTTCGTCGGCAATCACCTTGCCGAAACCGCCTGTTGCCACCACTTTGATATTCTCAAGACCAGATTCCTCTTTCATCTTGCGGACAATGTATTCAGTCTCCCCAATGGTACCGTACACGATTCCGGCCTGAATGCACTCTGTTGTATCCTTCGTCAGAATTGTCTTCGGCTTTCTAATCTCCACTTCCGGAATTCTGGCTGCATCACTGGTCAGCGCCTGAACACTTGTCTGAATACCCGGTGCAATAACAACGGAATCCAGCTTGCCGTCCTCTAAAACCAGCTGATAGGAAGTCGCTGTTCCGTAATCAATGACAATGGCCGGCACACCGTATAATTCCTTGACAGCCGCTGCATTGACGATCAGATCAGAACCTGCTTCCTTCGGGTTCTCTGCACCGACTTTCACTCCTGTCTTCACTCCCGGTCCCACAATAACCGGATGCACATGAAAATATTTGATACAGGCATTGGTCAGCGAATACATGACATTCGGCACAACAGAAGCGATAATAACGCCTTCTATCTCATGGTGACTGGCATTGGATAAACGAACCAGATCACGCAAAAGCACACCATACTCATCGGATGTTCTCGGAACCTTTGTGGTCACACGATAAATCTTCAGAAGCTTCTCTCCCTTGAAGGTACCCAATGTGATATTTGTGTTGCTGACATCAATCGCCATTATCATCTTCAATATCCTCCCCTAAAAAGAAAACTTTATAATAGGTCTCCAGTGACTCAAATAATTCCTGTTTCTCCTGCTGCATCTGCTTAATCTTCAACACACTGCCGATCTCATCATAAAGAAGATCGCCTTCATCGGCAGATGTATTGAGTTCAAGATTGCCGTTTTCATCAAATTCAAGGGACAGCACACCGCCTACATCTTCCGTGAACAACACGCACATAATCTTCAGCTCATCCTTAACATGCTGCGGCAACCCTTCAAAATTCTCATTCAGATAAAACTTCTTCTCGTATGCACTTGAAGCACATAATACCATTTTATCCTGAAACATATTCTTCCTCCTTCATATACCTGCCCGTTTCTGCTCAGGGCAAGTCCTTCTCATTCTAGAACTATACATACCCAAGAACGCCTCTGACCGAGACTTCCCCCGATATCACCGATGTTGTCGTTCCATCATCCCTCTCAACAAGAAGCGCACCTTCCGCATCAATGCCTCGGGCAGTTCCTTCATACCGATGGCCGCGTTCCTCAATCATCACTCTGCGGTCCATATTCACAAGGCGCTGATTATAAGCATCCACCATCAATGCCAAATTCTCTGTCTGCACAAAGAGATCATAATACTTCTCAAACGCTTTCCAGGTATCTGCAATAATCTCCGCCCGTTTGTAATAGGCGCCTGTGATCACATGCATGGATGCAGCAACCGACGCAATATTCTCTGGAAAATCATCTGTATTCACATTGATCCCGATGCCGATCACAACATAATGGATATTGTCCTGTTCTGAACTCATCTCTGTCAGGATTCCGCACACCTTGCGGCCGTCGATCACGATATCATTCGGCCATTTAATGGCACATCCTTCCACACGGCTGCTGATAGCATCATAAACAGCCATCGCTGCTACCAGTGTCAGCATAGACGCTGACATCGGATGAATCTGCGGTCTCAAAAGAATACTCATCCAGATGCCGCTGCCCTTTGGCGAATGCCAAGGACGGCCTCTTCTGCCTCTGCCGGATACCTGACGCTCAGCGACCACAAGTGTTCCATGCGAAGCCCCCTGTTCTGCCAGCATCTTAGCTGTCTGATTGGTCGATGCCTGTTCTTCTTCATAGACAACCGGCCGTGCCGCCCATGATGTCTCAAGGAGACTCTCTACTTCTTCTGCTGTCACAAGGTCCGGTGTCTGCACCAACCTGTACCCTTTATTTTTCACAGCATCAATGACATAGCCCTCTTCCTTCAGTTGATTCATCACTTTCCAGATGGCTGTTCTTGACACGTCGAACATCTGACACAGCTCCTGGCCGGACACATAGTCCTCTGCCTCTCTGAGACACTTTAATATCTTTTCCTTCATGTCACGACCTCCGCTTATATTCATTCCATATGAACCCATATGATACGATATTAACCTATTTTGATTAAATTATCAAGAGCTGCAATAAAAAGAATGTGCCGCATCTCCCCTCTGTAAGGAAATGGACACATTCCATTCAATCTGTTTATGAAGCTTTAACATTGTATTCGCTTTCTCTTGAATCATCAAAAGCTGACTTGTATGACAGCGGATACAAAATCAATCCAAGTACGCATGCCCAGAATACATCCACAACTGAATGCTGTTTCAGGAAAAATGTTGACATACAGATTGCAAGGGCCAGTATGTAGGAACCCACATGAACCAGCTTCTTGTGCTTAAAGGCATTGGAATGCTGGATAACCGTATTGATTGCAATACTGTTGAACACATGGATCGACGGGCAAACATTCGTTGCCGTATCCACAGACCAGATCATGTCTACCAGTCTTGAGAAAATATTGTTATTGGTTATCTCCGGTCTCAGATTCAATCCATTCGGAATCAGTGTGTAAATAATCAGGCAGACAATCATACCGGTGAACATATAACGACAGGCATGATAAAAATCATCTCTTGACTTTATGTAAAAATAAACAAATGTACCGGCGATCCACACAAACCACAGCAAATACGGCACGATAAAGTATTCACAAAATGGAATCTTATCATCCAACTTCGAATGTATCATCAAAACCGGCTGTGCATACTTCTCCAACAGGGAAAACCACGTAAAATAAACAAGCATAAAAACACTCACAAACTGCAATGGATGATTCAAGGTCCATTGTCTCAATTTTCTCATAGGAACTCCTCCACAACTTATTATAATTATTATGGTCGACTAAAAATTATTTTCTTTCTTGATACAAACAGAAGTATACACCCATTTTTTAAAGATTGTCTATCTAAATTCTGAAAAATTTCTTAAACATTCTCGTTATAAGTTTGTAAAAAACTATGAGAAACACGCTCCGCGAGTTTCTCAAGTTATCGCGGCCTCTACACTCCGTTTCGGTCGTTGCTAAACAAGCGCCACTGGCGCTTAGCAACGCCAAAGTCTCGTGCAAGCACGGACTTTGGCTCGTTGTTCGCGTAAAATACAAGCCGCTGTACAACCTGCACAGCGGCTCGCCTAATCTTAGGTGAAAATTTACATATCTTCTAAGCGTTATTTGGCATCTGCCTCTTTGACAACTTCCGCAATAGAAGTGGCAAGACCTGCAATACCCTGAATATCTGACGGAATAATGATCTTCGTGGCCTTACCGTCAGCCGCCTTCGCAAAAGCTTCCAGACTCTTTAACTGGAGAACAGCTGAATCTGCACCGGCTTCGCGAATGAACTTGATACCATCAGCATTGGCCTGCTGAATCTTCAAAATAGCCTGCGCTTCACCTTCTGCCTCACGGATCTTCGCTTCCTTCACAGCTTCCGCACGAAGGATCGCAGATTGCTTATCTGCCTCAGCCTGCAGGATCACAGATTCCTTATGGCCTTCTGCCTTCAGGATTGCAGAACGTTTCTCACCTTCTGCGATCAGAATGGATTCTCGACGTTCACGTTCAGCCTTCATCTGTTTCTCCATGGCATCCTGGATCGCAGATGGCGGGATAATATTCTTCAGTTCGACACGATTGACCTTGATGCCCCATGGGTCAGTGGCTTCATCCAGTGTTGAACGCATCTTGGCATTGATGATCTCACGGGATGTCAGCGTCTCATCCAATTCCAGATCACCGATAATATTACGCAATGTTGTTGCTGTCAGATTCTCAATGGCCATGATCGGATTCTGAACACCATAGCAATACAGCTTCGGGTCTGTAATCTGATAGAAGACAACGGTATCAATACGCATGGTAACGTTATCCTTCGTAATAACCGGCTGAGGTGCAAAATCTACAACCTGTTCCTTCAGGATAACTTTCTTGGCAACTTTGTCAATGATCGGCATCTTGATATGAAAACCAACCGACCAGGTTCCCTGATAGGCACCCAGACGCTCAATAACATAGGCATGGGCCTGGGGAACGATCTTCAGGCAGGATGCTAAGATCAATAACAGGATAATAATTAATACAATCACTAAAATCATATTAGTCTCCTTTCTTCTGTCCTTCGACAATGAGTTTCACGCCTTCAATACCAACAACAGTGACAACGTCACCTGTTCTGAAAATGATGGTATCATCCGAGCTTCTTGCTGTCCATTCCAGACCATTGATCACAACCTGACCTTCACTCTTCAGGTTATTGATATCCGCAATGACTCTGGCTGATTTGCCAACCAGAGCCTCCGTATTCGTCTTGACCGTTCTGGTATTCAGATACTTCACAGCCCATGGTCTTGTGAAAAACAGCAGTACAACAGATACAACTACAAAAACGCCAATCTGGATTCCCTGATTCAATCCGAGCAACGCTGTCAGAAATGCAAACAGAGCGCCTGCTGCAAACCAGATTGTCGTCAACCCCAGCGTCATAATCTCTATGATCAGCAGAACTGCCATCAATGCCAGCCAGATAATCTCCATTTGTTCCACGCAAATCCCTCCTTGCCTCATTCTATTCCTCATCTGCGTCAAATATCTGTAGTTGTCTTCATCATATCATTTTTTACGGTTGATGTCTATATCATTCCTCATTATTTAAAACAATTGACATTTGATATGTTAATAAATCTGAATTTTCTGAATCTTTTCTTACAAAATGATAACAATTTACAATTGTTCTCTTCTCTGGCGATTCGCCTCATACATCAGCACCGCCGCTGCAACCGCTGCATTCAGCGATTCAAGCTGTCCTCCCATAGGAATTCTGATGTAATCCGTGGCACTGTCAGCCGCTTCCTGCGTCAGGCCATTGCCTTCATTGCCGATGAGAAATCCTGAAGGCTGTCTGTAGTCTTCTCCGTCATAGGTATGCTTTCCCTTTAAATGGGCCGCATACAACCGAATGCCCTGTGCTTTTGCCATACGGATAGTCTCACAGAAATCATCCACATAGACAAACGGCATTCTGTACAGAGAACCCATTGTAGCCCTGATGGTCTTCGGATTATAAATATCTGTCGTTTCACGGCTCATAATGATCCCCGTTACGCCGGCTCCTTCCGCTGTCCGCATCATGGTGCCGAGATTACCCGGATCCTGGATATTCTCAAGGAACAGCAGCAATGCATCCGGCTGCTTCATAATAGCGTCCAGACTGTTCTCCTGCTGTCTGACAACCGCCATAATTCCCTGAGGTGTCTGTGTATCGGAAACCTGTCGGAATACCTGATCATCCAC
>NZ_JBBMEK010000130.1:0-8735 GCF_040096555.1 Coprococcus intestinihominis
ATGAAATCCTCGCAAAAGCAGTGCCGGATATAGATCTGATCATCAGTGGACATTCGCATACGGAGCTGAAAACAGCCATTTGCCATGGCGATACATACGTTGTTTCCTGTGGTGAATACGGAAGAAATCTCGGTTCCCTGTCGATGACACAGAAAGCGGACGGCCGATGGGAGCTGACAGATTATACGTTGATTCCGGTGTCTTCGGATGTTGAGCCGGATCAGGCAACGCAGGAAAGAATCAATGCATTAATGGATACGGTGGATACGAACTACCTTGCTGATTTTGGTTATACAAGAGAAGAAGTGCTTGCAGAGAATGCGGTGGAATTCAACAGTCTGGATGAAATGGGGACAAAGCATGAGGAGCTGAATCTCGGTGATATCATGTCCGATGCGTATATTTATGCTGTCGAAAATTCAGAGTATTTTGATGGCGATCCGGTAGATGTAGCCGTTGTTCCAAGTGGTACGGTGCGAGACACTTATACAAAGGGCAACCTGACAGTTGAAGATATTTTCAATTCATTTTCATTAGGTATCGGCAAAGACGGTGTACCCGGATATCCGCTGATTGACGCTTATCTGACGGGAAAAGAGCTGAGACTGGCAGCAGAAGTGGATGCTTCCGTTTCTGATTTTATGACAACAGCGCGGTTATATTGCAGTGGTTTGAATTTTACTTACAATCCGAATCGAATGATTTTAAATAAAGTGACGGACTGTTATCTGACGCGCAAAGACGGGGAAAGAATCGAAATCCAGGATGATCAGCTGTATCATGTTGTGACAGATTTATATACCGGACAAATGCTTGGATCCGTCATGGATCTGTCGTACGGGTTATTGTCGCTTCAGCCAAAGGACAAGGATGGTCATCCGATTGAAAATCTGGAAGATTACGCAATTATGGAAGGTGACAGAGAGTTAAAGGCCTGGGACGCGATTGCCAGATATATGCAGTCTTTTGATGATACGGATGGGGATGGCATTGCCAATGTACCTGAGTATTATGCGGCGATACACGGGCGTAAGGTGGTGGATGACAGTAAAAATATCATAGATCTTGTGAAGCATCCGAACAAGTTCTCTGCGATCATTATCATGATCTGTCTGATTGTTGTTGTCATCATTGTGCTTGTGATCGTTCTAATCCGAAAGCTGGTTCGGAAAGCCAGAAAGTAACATAATATCAAAGAGACGACATCCATATGAAGTGACAGGAGGGTAAAGAAAAATATGATTATTTCAAATCAACAGGACAATGAGATGGAGCATTTAAATAAAAGGATTCAGACAGTGGCTGTTCTTGGTGCCGGTGCAGTGGGCTGCTATTTAATTGCGGGCCTTGCGCCAAAGCTTGGTGAAAACCTCTGGATTATCGCAGAAGGCAGCAGAAAAGAGCGGCTGAAAAAGGAAGGTCTGACAATCAACGATCGTCAGCTGTCACTTTGCGTAAAAACACCTCAGGAGGCTAAAGGTGCCGATCTTCTGATTGTAGCTGTCAAATACGGCAGTCTTGAAGGAAGTCTGGATGCCATTGAACAGATCGTTGATGATGAGACGATCGTGATGAGTGTGATGAACGGTGTTGACAGTGAAGAAATCATTGGTCACCGGATCGGCATGCAGCATATGATGTATTCGATGATCAAAATCGCATCCGAGCGCACCGGCCATTGCGTCCGTTTTAATCCGGAAGTGACGGAGGGGGTTTATTTTGGGGAGGCGGACGGCAGCCTGTCGTGGCGTGTTGCGGCAATCGAGAATCTTTTCAATGATTCCGGTGTGCGATTCCATATTTCAGAAGATATCCTCAAAAAAATATGGGCGAAATATGCCCTGAATATCAGTATGAATCTGCCGCAGGCTATCATTGGATGCGGTCTGGGCGGTTACAGAGACAGTGCGTATGTGATGGATATCAGTACAAAATTAAAGGACGAGGTAGTGGCAGTGGCACTGGCCGTCGGCATCGATATCCGGGAGGAAAAGGCGGCGAGCTTTGACGGCAGGACGGTTTCGCCGAAAGCCCGCTTCTCAACACTTCAGGATCTGGATGCAAAGCGGCATACAGAAGTGGATATGTTTTCGGGAGTGCTCGTCCGACTTGGAAAGCAGTTGGGAATTCCGACGCCATACAATGCATTGGCACTGGATATCATCAAGGCACTTGAAGAAAAAAATGACGGCAGGTTTGATTATCAATAACCCGGGGAGGAAATAGAAAAATGAAAAAGAGAGTAATAACAGGGATAATGACAGCATTGGTGATAGTAAGTCTGGCAGGCTGTGGTGCAGGTCAGAAGGAGACCGTGGAAAGTACGGCACCGGCAACAATGACAGAAACAGTTGCGGCCTCTCAGGTGGAGACAGCTGAAGTGGCCGAGACAGAGACGACGGTGCAGGCAGACCGTGCATCAAGAATCAAAGCCTATCAGGCAGCATTGGAAAATATTTATCAGAATCGTATTTTGCCGGACGGATCAGAATTGAGAGATGACATCAGTGGTGAGATGTCAGGCAACAAATTTGCTGTTTACGATGTTGATCATGACGGCAGAGAAGAGCTTGTTTTCTGCTATACGGCAACAAGCATGGCGTCAATGACAGCGAAGATTTATGATTACGATGAAGCAAGCGGTGAATTGTATGAGGAACTTTCGCAGTTCCCGATGCTGACATTTTATGACAATGCAACGATCGGAGCCGGTATTTCACATAATCAGGGCTATGCCGGTGAGTTCTGGCCGTATACGTTTTATACTTATGATGCGGCCAATGACAGCTACCGGGCCGAGTACTTTGTCGATGCCTGGGACAAATCTTTATCTGATGTCAATTATAACGGGGAAGCCTTCCCGGATGATGCAGACAAAGACGGTGATGGCATTGTGTATTACCTGGAGGCACCGGATGGCAGTGAAACCGGTGAGCCGCTCGACAGGGATGCTTTTGATCAATGGGTCAGTGAGAATGTCGGTAAGGAAGAAAACATTCCGTTTCAGGATTTGACAGAGGATGCAATCCGTCAGATTCAGTAAAAAAGAATGAAACATACATGCGCTGAGCGTGTTTTTACAGAAACAGAGGTGCGTAAGGGGGGAATTTGGGATGGAGCAGAGAGAAATCAGAAAATTGGTCAATAGACAACGCAGGTTTTTTTATACAGGAAAAACGCAGCATATGGCATTTCGTGAGATGGCGCTTAGACGGCTGCAGATCAGCATTATGGCACATGAGGATGAGATTAATCGGGCACTCAGACTGGATCTCGGTAAAAGCGCATCGGAAGCGTATATGTGTGAAACCGGCATGGTGCTGGCAGAGATCAGCTATATGCTCAAGCATATGCGGCAGTTTGGCAAGAATCAGACTGTGCGGACACCGCTGGCCCAGTTCGCGTCCAGAAGCTTCAGAAAGCCGTCGCCATATGGGGTGACGCTGATCATGAGTCCGTGGAATTATCCGTTTCTTCTGACGATGGAGCCACTTGTGGATGCGCTGGCAGCTGGCAATACAGCGATTGTCAAACCGAGTGCCTACTCGCCTTTTACGAGTGAGATCATGGCGAAGATCATATCGGAATGTCTGCCTCAAAAATACGTTGTGGTTGTGAACGGCGGACGTAAAGAGAATCAGTGGCTGTTAAAGGAAAAGTTTGATTATATCTTTTTTACGGGCAGTCAGGCAGTAGGTAAAGAAGTGATGGCACATGCGGCGAAGCATCTGACACCGGTGACATTGGAGCTCGGAGGCAAAAGCCCGTGTATCGTTGACGAGACAGCCAATATAAAGCTGGCGGCCAGACGTATTGTCTTTGGCAAATATCTGAACTGCGGTCAGACCTGTGTGGCACCGGATTATGTGTACTGCGCGGCTTCGGTTAAGGATGCACTTGTTGACGAGATGAAGAAACAGATCAGGAAGCAGTTTGGAGACGATCCGCTGGCGAATGCCGATTACGGCCGCATTGTCAATGAGAAGCATTTCAGACGTCTGATTGGACTGATCGATCCGACGAAGGTTGTCGCAGGCGGCGAGTGTGATAGCACACTCCTTCAGATTGCACCGACGATCATGGATCAAGTGACATTTGAAGATGCCGTGATGCAGGAAGAAATATTCGGACCGATTCTGCCGGTGATGACGTTCCATTCACTGGATGCGGTGATCAGCCAGACCAATCGCAGAGAGCATCCGCTCGCCTTGTATATGTTTACGGAGAGCAAGGCCAATGCCGATCGTGTGATGACAAATTGCGGCTTTGGCGGTGGCTGTATCAATGATACGGTGATTCACCTGGCGACAAGTGAGATGGGCTTCGGCGGTTTTGGGGAGAGCGGCATGGGGTCTTACCATGGCAAGACCGGTTTCGATACGTTCAGTCATTATAAGAGCATTGTCGACAAGAAGACATGGATGGATCTTCCGATGCGCTATCAGCCGTATAACAAAGTCTTTGATTTCCTGATCCGACTGTTTATGCATTGATGGCTGCGTTGAAACCGGATTTTCAAAAGAGATAGACTTGTACTTATGCATATTATTTGATATGATAAAAGACGATTTAATTTAGTTGTGCGCCGAATTAAAGTGGTGGCGGCAACAAGACTGGATGGAGGAAATTATCATGGTTATTGCAAAAAGAATGGAGCCGCTTGTTGCAGGAAGCTCTATTATCCGTAAATTATTCGAAGAAGGCAAGGAAATGGCCAAAAAGGTGGGCACTGAGAATGTCTATGATTACAGCCTGGGCAATCCAAGTGTTCCGGCACCGGACGCTGTCAAATCGTCGATTATCAAAATCCTGGATACAGAGGATCCGCTTTTTGTGCATGGCTATATGAGCAATTCCGGCTACGAGGAAGTCAGACAGGCTGTGGCGGACAATCTGAATGAGCGTTTCCAGTGGCAATATAAAATGGAAGATATCATTATGACAGTCGGCGCTGCTTCCGGTATCAATGATATTCTGAATCTTTTTCTGGACAGCGGTGATGAAGTGGTCGTCTTTGCACCTTTCTTTGGCGAATACAGGAACTATGTCATCACCGCAGGTGGTGTTTTAAAGGCAGTGCCGGCAGACACAGAGACCTTCCAGATTAATATTGACGGATTGGATGCAGTGATCACGGAGAAGACGAAGCTGATTATTGTCAATAATCCGAATAATCCAACCGGCGTCATCTATTCAGGAGACACTCTGGATCAGCTTCAGAAGGAACTGGAGCGGGCCGAAGCGCGCATCGGGCATCCGCTGTATGTGATTTCAGATGAACCATACAGAGAGCTTGTTTATGATGATAACGAGCTGCCGTTTATGCCGGCCCATGTCAAAAACTGTCTGATTGTTTACTCTTTTAGCAAATCACTTTCTCTTCCGGGAGAGCGTATTGGCTATATCGCTGTTTCACCGAAGATGGATTATTATGAAGAAGTAAAAGCCGGACTGATTACAACGAACAGAATCGGTAGCGTGAATGCCCCATCCCTGATGCAGCTTGTCATCAAAGAGTGCCTGAATGAGCGCCCTCAGATTGAAGTTTACGATCAGAACAGAAAGATGCTCTATGAGCATCTGACAGCGCTTGGCTTTGAATGTCTGAAGCCACAGGGGGCCTTTTATCTTTTTGTGAAATCACCGATTGAAGATTATGCCGCTTTTGTAGAAGAAGGCAAGAAACAGCATATTCTGATGGTGGATGCCTCAAGTTTTGGATGCCCGGGCTATGTGCGTCTGGCTTATTGTGTATCCCCTGAGATGATCAAGCGTTCTTTCCCGGCTTTTGAGAGACTGGCAGAAGCATGCAAGGCAATGAGATAGAGGAAGAGGTGACCGAGATGAAAGCATGGCAGGATAAAATTCGTTCAGTTGTACCCTATACACCGGGAGAACAGCCGAACAGACCGAATATGATCAAACTGAACACGAATGAGAATCCATACCCTCCGGCACCGGGTGTGCGGGATGTATTGGATCATTTTGATGAAGACAGATTGAGACTTTACCCAGATCCGACAGCGGGAACTCTGGTGGGCGCACTGGCAGATTATTATCATGTAGGAAAAGACCAGGTATTTACCGGTGTGGGCTCTGATGATGTGCTGGCCATTGCCTTTATGACATTTTTTAATTCAGATAAGCCGATCTTTTTCCCGGATATTACTTATTCTTTTTATCCGGTATGGGCGGATCTTTTTAAAGTGCCGTATGAGACAAAGCCACTGAAAGAGGATTTTTCCATCTGTCCGCAGGATTATTATCCGGCCAACGGCGGTGTGATTTTCCCGAATCCGAATGCACCGACCTCCCACTATGAGGACTTATCTGTGATCCGAGAGATTCTGGACCACAATCAGGATGTGATTGTCATTGTTGATGAAGCATATATAGATTTTGCCGGCGAAAGTGCCCTGAGTCTGTTGGATGACTACGAAAATCTGCTGATCGTGCAGACATTTTCAAAGTCACGTTCCATGGCGGGAATGAGAATCGGTTATGCCATCGGTCATCCTGAGCTGATCAAGGCCATGAATGATGTAAAGTACTCCTTCAATTCCTATACAATGAGTCAAACTGCACTGGCTCTCGGTGTAGAAGCTGTCAGAGATGATGTTTACTTCAAAGCATGCACTGCGAAGATCAGAGCAACCAGGGAAAAAGCCAAACAGGCATTTACAGATCTTGGATTTACTTATCCGGAACCGGGTGCCAACTTTATTTTCGTCACTCATCCGGACTATCCGGCCAAAGAACTCTTTGCAGCCCTTCGCGAAAAAGATATCTATGTCCGCTACTTCGATAAACCTCGCATCAACAATTACCTGCGAGTCACCATTGGAACTGATGAACAGATGGAAGCATTATTTGCGTTCCTAAAGGAATATATGAATCGATAAATTAAATGTAGCGTCTAAAAAGGAGAAACAAAATGTCACAAAAAACAGTCACCGTTTCCGTTCGCCGGCTTGTGGAGTTTATTCTCAGATCGGGAGACATTGATACCGTTTCCGGCGCGTTTGGAGAAATGGATGCAATGCAGCAGGGTGGCCTGATGCATCGAAAACTTCAAAAAGAGGCCGGGCCTTCTTACAGGGCAGAGGTGTCTCTGAAGCATACGACAGAAATGGATGAGACGCTGGCGATTACTGTTGAGGGACGTGCCGATGGTGTCATAACAGAAACTGAGATGGCAGCGGATGAAAGCGGCGAGCTGGGACTGAAAGAAGTTGTGACAATTGATGAGATCAAAGGTACTTATAGAAATTTAAGGTATATCACAGAGCCTGTGTCCGTCCATCTGGCACAGGCAAAGTGCTATGCCTTTTTTTATGCAGAAAAAGAGGATTTAGAGGAAATACAGGTCCAGATGACGTATGTGCATTTGAAGACGGGAAAAGTTCAGCGATTCAAGGAAAAAATGACACGAAATGAGCTGGAAGTATGGTATACTGAACTGATAGACAGATTTGCGGTCTGGGTGCGTCATCAGATAGCCTGGATTAAAAAAAGAAATCTTTCTATTGGTGCCGGCAGTTTTCCTTTTGAGTACAGAGAGAGTCAGAAAAAGCTCGTCTCAGGCGTTTATCAGACGATTCTGAGACATCGGCGGCTTTTTGTAGAAGCACCGACAGGTACCGGCAAGACGATTTCTGCCATTTATCCGGCTGTTCAGGCGATGGGAAATGGGTTGTCAGAGACAATTTTCTATTTGACGGCGAGGACTATTGCCAGGACTGTTGCGGAAGATACATTCGGACTTCTTCAGGATAAGGGACTTGCCATGAAGGTGATCACCCTGACGGCAAAGGAGAAAATCTGCGTGCTGGATAAAGTTCAGTGCAGTCCGGAGTACTGTCCAAGGGCAAAGGGGCATTATGACAGAATTAATGAAGCCCTTTATGATCTGGTCACCCATGAAGACCGGATGACCAGGGAGTGCATCCTGGCTTATGCCGACAAACATCAGGTTTGTCCCTTTGAGCTTCAGTTGGATGCGGCTTTATTCGCGGATGCGGTCATTGGTGATTATAATTATGTGTTTGACCCGAATGTGGCGCTCAAACGTTTTTTCAGTGACAGAAGCGGGGACTATCTTTTTCTGATCGATGAGGCACACAATCTGGTGGATCGTGCCAGGGAAATGTACAGTGCCGTGATGTCAATGACTGAATTGACCCATGCCCGTCACGCAGTGGAAGATAAAGCTGTGGACCGGCGACTGGTCACTTATATGGATCGTTCGATATTGGCCATGTCTGCGCTTCGGGAGTCTTCAGACGAGTCCTGCCAGCTGATGGGGAATATCGGCAGTCTGATCGTTTACCTGACGAAGCTCAGTGAGCAGCTGGAGGAAACACTGAAGGAGGGCGTTACTGCGCCACTCAGGGAAGTTCTGATGGAATTTTACTTTGACATTCGACGCTTTATATGTGCCTTTGACCGGTCGGATGACCGCTATTTGATCTATGCGCTTCGAAGTGAGGACAGCTTTGAAATCAAGATTTTTTGTGTGGATCCTTCCAAAGATCTGGGAGAACGTCTGGCAAAGGGATGCGGAGCCGTATTTTTCTCTGCAACGCTTCTCCCGGTGCAGTACTACAAGGAAATGCTCAGTGATACAGCAGCATCGGATTACGATCTTTATGTGGATTCACCTTTTGCGGAGGGAAACCGTCTGCTTGTAGCGGCAACAGATGTAAGCAGCCGCTATACAAGGCGGGGTAGAAAAG
>NZ_JBBMEK010000131.1:0-8725 GCF_040096555.1 Coprococcus intestinihominis
CAATTATCCTAACACACAGGGTCTTTGAACTGCAGTCTACAACAGATAAAACTGTTAAGTATTACGGTAAGTCAGAAGATGCAGATAATGTTAAAGGTATTGTTAAATGGTATCAGAATTATCAGAGCAATGATGTATCTGGTGAGATAACAGGTAAACTTCCGACAGGAACATATACACTGAAGGAAATCAAAGCTCCGACAGGATATATACTTTCAAGCAATACTTATACATTACAGATTACAAAGGCAGGTGCATTAAAGACTGTGGCTGTGAATGGTACAGAACTGACACCTGAACTGCAGAAGAATGGAGAATATCATATTCTTATCGAAAATGCAGTGATTTACAACCTTCCAAATTCCGGTGGCTCCGGTATTTACTGGTTCTCAATCTGTGGTATGCTGCTTATGATGGCAGCAGCCTGGTTGATTTATAAAAACAAGTGCAGGGAGGTGCTGGTGAAATAGAGGGATGAACTTTAAACCAGCAGTCCCTGGACTGCCAAGATAAAAAATCAACGTAACATGTCAACCAAGAAATAATATCTAAGAGAGAAAAGGAGAATATTATGAAGAAATTAAAAAAATTATTTGCAGTGATGTTATCACTTATCATGGTATTAGCAATGGGCATCACAAGTTTTGCAGCAGATTCTGGAACTGATAAAATTTTCGGAACAATTGACGATACGGCAACAATTACAGTAAATGGAATTGATAATGAAACTGGCATTCAGGTAAATGCTTACAAAGTAGTTGAGGCAAGATATGATGGCGCAGGTGCTACATTTAGTGGTTATAATTCATTATACCCGGCCGTGATTACACAGGAGATGGTCAAAGCAGATCTTTCTACTTTAACATCAGATCAGTTAACTTCACTGGCAAATGCTGTTATGGCTGACGATACAAAGACAGCTATTCCATTAACAAATACCACCGATACTACTACTTGGACAGCAACTGTTGGAGCTGGTACATATCTTGTTTTAGTATCTGATACAGAAGCACACAGCTATAACCCAATGGTTGTATCTGCGTACTATGTAAATGAAAACGGCAATACAAATATTTCTGAGGGAGCATTAACTTTAACAACAACTGCGGCAAATGCTAAAAAGTCAAATGCACCGACAATTAACAAGAAAATTACAAATTCAAACGGAAATGATTATGGTAATTCTGTAGAAGTTAATGATATTGTAAATTACGAAGTAACAGTTACTCCAATTCCAAGTTATACAGGCTCTCATCCGGTATTTAATGTGGAAGATACATTATCAAATGGTCTTGATTTTGTAACAGATGAAAACGGTAACGTTGTTGATCCGGTAGTTAAAGTTGGTACTACAACATTAACAAAAGATACAGATTATACTGTTAGCGTTGATGGAAGAAAAATGACAATTAACTTTGTCGTGGGTAAAGCATATAAACTTAACGCGTATGCAAGTCAGACTTTAACAATTAGATATTCTGCTAAAGTTAACAAGGATGCAGTTTTATGGGACAATGTTAATACCAACACAGCTAAATTAAATTACACAAATGACTCTAAAGTAGATGGTAACAATACTTCAGCAGAGAAGACCACATATACTTATACATTTGATATTGGTGGAGAAGCAACTGGAACAAATGGAATCATTACAAAAACAGGAAAAGATAAAAATTCTGAAAAACCATTAGATGGAGCTGTATTTGGTCTTTACAAAGCAGGAGAGGGTGTGACTGCTGAAACAGTTGCAACTGCTGCAGATAATGCTGCATATAAAACTGCTACATCAGATACAAAGGGACAGATTCACTTCAGTCAGTTGAAAAAAGGTACATATTATCTGAAAGAGTTATCAGCACCAGATGGATATAGTGTTAATACTCATGTATACACAGTTACAATTGATACTACTCATAAAAACGATGGAACATTAGATCGTTGGTCAGTAACAATTGATGGTACAACATCAACATTTGCATTGAATAATGAAGGTACTTGGGAAAGTGTTAAAAATCCGACCTATATTGTGAATACAACACTTTCTTCCCTTCCATCTACCGGTGGTATCGGTACAACTATCTTCACAATCGTTGGTTGTGGTATCATGATCGCAGCAGCAGGTTTATTCTTCGCTAGCCGCAGAAAAGAAAACAGATAAGTCATAAATAAGTCTTTTGGTGAATTCCGGGGCGTTACCCGCCCCGGAATTTATCAGATTAAAGGCATTTTTTCAGAAACTTTTTAACCCATCTCTTTAGGAGAGACAGATACGTATACAACAATAAGGAGAACCCGGATGAAGAAGAAAACGTACAGAATTTTAATAGTCATTATATTTTTAGCCGGTTTGTCCTTGCTGCTGTATCCATTTGTAGCGAATCAGTGGAACAACTACAGACAGAAACAGCTGATCAGTGATTATGATTCTATTGTTTCTGCTGAAGATGCCGCAGGTGAGATTGATTATGCAGCGGAGCTTGAAAAAGCAAGGGCATACAATGAAGCATTATTACCGAGCATCCTGCCAGACTCCTTTGCCATTGCAGAGGCGACGGAAGGGGAAGACAAAGCCTATATGGATTGTCTGAACATTGCAGGTGACGGTATGATGGGTATCGTGGAGATTCCGAAGATTGATATCAAGCTTCCAATCTACCATACCACCAGGGAAGATGTCTTGCAGGTGGCAGCCGGACATCTGGAAGGAAGTTCCCTTCCGGTAGGCGGAGCCAGCACCCATGCAGTTATTTCAGCTCACAGAGGCCTGCCGAGTGCATCCCTTTTCACAGATCTTGACAAACTGGAAGAGGGCGACCATTTCCTGATCCATGTTTTAAATGAGACGTTGTGTTACGAAGTGGATAAGATTTCAGTGGTCAAACCGGAGGAGACTTCCGGGTTGGCAGTGGAAGAAGGCAAAGATCTGGTGACACTGCTCACCTGTACACCGTATGGTGTCAACACGGAGCGATTGCTTGTCAGAGGACACCGTGTGGAATATGTGGAGCAGGAAGTCGAAGCAGAGAAGACGCTTTTCAGCGGTATCAGCATACACACCAATTATTTGTTGTGGGTAATCGTAGGATTACTTGTGACGGCAGCATTTATTGTGGTATTATATAAGAAAGAACAGAAGTTAAAGAAGCGCCGTGCCGAACAGGCGACAGACGGACAGGAGGCACCGGTAGTCCAAGACAGGACAGTGACCGGGGATGCCGATACGGAGACTGAGAAGAAGGAGTAGAAGCTCATGAAGAAGAAGATTTCCGCCATCCTGTTTGGGCTATTGTTTCTGGTGGGATTTGGCATTCTGGTCTATCCGACGGTATCCAATCAATGGAACACTTACAGACAGAGTCAGCTGATCAGCAACTATCAGAGTGTCGTGCAGGATATGACACCTGAGGACTTTACACAAGAGTGGGAAAGGGCCGAAGCCTTCAATGCGACAATCACCCAGAACAACCTATACAGTGATGTGTTTGGCGAGAGTACAACAGATTTGCAGAGTACGGAATACTGGAAGATATTGAATGAAGCCGGAGACGGCATCATGGGTTATCTTTCTATTCCGAAGATCAATATCAAACTGGCGATATACCACGGGACAGCCGATGATGTGCTGCAGACAGGTGTGGGACACTTAAACGGTACGAAGCTTCCGATTGGCGGTGAGAGTACCCACTGTGTGGTAGCTGCTCACAGAGGACTTCCCAGTGCCAAGCTATTTACCGATATTGACCAGTTGAGAAATGGTGATAAGTTTTATATCCATGTGTTAGATCAGGTCCTGGCCTACGAGGTGGATCAGATTCTGCCGATGGTGGATAAGGATGATCATGAGACACTGGAGAATGCATTGAAGATTGAGGAAGGCAAAGATCAGGTCACATTATTTACCTGTACACCGTATGGTGTCAATTCTCACAGACTCCTTGTCAGGGGAACGAGAGTGGCTTACAACGGTGAGGAGGACAAGGAGGCGACGATTTCCGAGTCCATGGTTGAATCGATTAAGAATTACTATATGATCTATACAATTCTTGGTCTGGCCGTTACCTTACTGGTGATCCTGCTTTTGAGATTTTTATCAAAAAAGAAGAAAAATAAACAACCTAAAGAGTAATCTGGATTTGAAGAGGGAGGTTATGAAGCAATGATGAAAAAGAGTATAAAAAAGAGCTGCGCATTATTGATCGCATGTGCCCTTACGTTATCAGCATTTGCGGTTCTGCCGAAAGCAAATGCGGCGAATATGGTGGACACCGGCAAAAAGGATTGCTCCATAGATTTTAAGACCGGCGGTGATGACAAGGTCAGTGCAGATCTGGGTACGACAACGGTGGATGTGAAGCTGTATAAGGTGGCGGATATCAGTGAAGTCGGAGATTACACCGCATCCGGAGATTTTGCACAGCTGGATGTTTCCGCACTGGATGCATCCGATAGTACATCCGCAGATGAATGGCTGAAGCGGGCCACAGAGGCGGCCGGTATGGTGACAGACAGTACGAAGCCGACAGCAGAGGTTTCGCTGACAGATGGTGAAGGAAAAGCCGGGGATCTGGCCACAGGACTTTACCTGGTGCTGGCGGATAAGGCACAGACAACGAATTATGAGTACACATTTACACCGTATCTGATTTCCCTGCCGAATAATTATTATTATCAGACAGGTGATGATGAATGGGTATACGAATTGTCAGAAGTAGTTCTCAAGCCGGAACAGACACCGAGATATGGTTCTCTGGTGATCGACAAGACGTTGAGAGATTTCAATGCCACATCCGGTGCTCAGGCAACATTTGTTTTCCAGATTGATATTACGACCCTGGAGGGTAAGACAGAGAGCAGAGTTGAAGCGATGACCATGGGGGCCGGTGAGGAATCACAGCAGCTGACCATTGATCAGATTCCGGCAGGTGCATCAGTCAGAGTCAGAGAGACCTACAGCGGCGCAAGCTACACACAGGTTTCTGATGATCCGGATGATGTGACGATTTTTGCAGATGAAGCGGTCCGCGTTTCATTTGAGAATGCACACGATGGCCGTCCAAACGGCGGTTACGGCGTGAAGAATAATTTCAAACTTGATGAAAACAAACAGTATCAGTACACTGGCGATAATGTCAGCACAGACTAGGAAGGGGGAACGATAAATGAAAAAGCAATTGAAGAAGCCGTTTTTGATGATGGCAGTGACAGCGCTTGTTCTTGTGGGTACCCTGAAGGTGGGCGGTGCGATGGCTTATTTCACCACCTATTCAACTGCCAGCGGTTCTGTTCAGATGAATATGGGATTTACACAGACAATCCCGCATGAAGAAGTGGACAGCAGAGGCAAACATGTTTCAGTTGAGAATACAGGCGCTTATGATTGTTTTGTCCGTGTGAGAGCGTTTGCGCCATCTGATATCACGCTGAGTTATCAGCCGGAGGATTCAGGATGGACAGACGGCGGCGATGGTTTCTGGTATTACGACCAGATCCTTCCGGCAGGTGAGACAACAGCAACGAAGCTGAATGTCAGCTACACGTTCCCGGCAACAGACAGTGAGGATGCACCGGCAGAATTCAATGTCATTGTTGTGGAAGAGTGTACACCGGTGCTTTACAAAGCAGACGGAACCGCTTATGCAGACTGGAACAATGTGATCACAGCAGATACAGCAGAATAGAAGGAGGGCTATCATGAAGAAGAATAAGATTTTATTTCCGAAAAAAGTTGCCCTGCTTCTGGGAGCAGCGGCAGTACTTTTGCTTGGCAGTACAGTAGGCAGCACAAGAGCGGCGCTGACTTACTACAGTGAGAACTATTCCGCACAGATGAATCTGAAGCATATCGGTGTTTCTCTGGTGGAGAACGGCCAGGTTGTCAGCAGCAGAGATTATGTTTCCGGCAATGAGTGGAGCGGCAATACAGAGGGCAAGCTTCTGGCCAATATGCTTGGTGAGAAAGAGAAGTTTACACCGGGCAAACAGTATGATGAAGCCATCAGCGTGACTAACAGCGGCGATATTGATACATTTGTCAGAGTCATTATCACAAAGAGCTGGAAGGACAAAGAGGGCAGGAAGAATGCAGAGCTTTCACCGGACCTCATTGAACTGAATGTTCCGGAGAACAGCGGATGGGTGGTTGCCGAGGATCAGTCCACACCGGAACGTATGGTGCTTTATTACACAAAGGCACTGGCACCGGGAGAGACTACACCGGGACTTTCCGATACGATCCGTATCGATGAGTCCGTGGCACAGCAGGTGAACAAGGTGACAGATGGTTCCACCGTTACTTATCAGTACAAATACGACGGTTATTCATTCAATCTGGATGCAGAAGTTGATGCGGTTCAGACGCACAATGCCAAAGCGGCTATCAAGAGTGCCTGGGGCGTGGATGTCAGCGTATCCGATGATGAATCCAGCATTGGTTTTTAATAGGAGGTACAGAGTATGAAGAAGAAGATTTTGTGCCTCATGATGGCAGCGATTCTGGCAGTTGGGGCACCCCTTACAGCATTTGCCAGAGATTATCAGGGCGCTGACGGATGGCAGGCAACATTTGACGGCAGCAAGCTGAACAGTAATTTCAAGGATGAAGATGTGACGGATTCTATGTCTGAGATCCAGCCGGGTGACAGTATTACACTGCATGTTCAGCTGACGAATCAGGACAGCAGCAATACAGACTGGTATATGACCAATGAAGTCCTTCAGACATTGGAGGATGCACAGGATTCCGCATCAGGCGCGGCTTATGAGTACCGTCTGACCTATGTGGACAGCAAGAACAAAGAAACAGTTTTATATGACAGCAGTACAGTGGGCGGCGAAGGCAGTTCCACAGCCGGTGAAGGTCTGAAACAGGCGGATGCCTCACTGGATGAATATTTCTATCTTGGCAGACTGGCCAAGGATGAAAGCGGTACTGTTTACCTGAAAGTCGGCGTGGAAGGCGAGACAGGTAATAACGGCTACCAGCAGACACTGGCGAAGCTTCGTATGACTTTCGCAGTTGAGAAGGTCAAAGAGGGCCAGACCATTGAGAAGAACACCGTGATCGAGAAGAAGGTGCCTCAGAAGAACAATCTGACAACCTCCAGAAAAGCCGTTAAGACCGGTGATACATCCAATTTGCTGATGTATTCGGTGATCGGTCTTGTAGGCGGTCTGATCTTCCTGATCGCAGGCATTATCCTTTTGAACAATTCCAGAAAAACAAGACAGCACAGGGAAGGAGAGAACTAAGATGAAAAAATATAAAAAATTATTTGTATCTCTTCTTGCAGCAGCAGTGCTGACGGTTGGTTCTGCATTCAGCGTTATGGCGGCAGATACATATACCTACAAGGTAACGGTATATGCGGGCAATAAAGGCACGATTGACGGACAGGAGCAGAAAGAGATCACAGGTCTTTCCCTTGGTTCACAGGTTATCCTGGACATCAACAGCGTCAAGGTAACGGATGACAAGTATTATGTTAAAGGCTTCCGTCTCAGCGGACGTGACAATGAAGAAGCCCTTGCCACACCGACCATCGAGGTGGACGGCGATGTGGATTACGTTGTTGCATACGGCATCAAAGGCGATATGGTGGCTTACACAGTGAACTATCAGGATGCCAATGGCAAGACCCTTGCCGACAGCCAGACATTTTATGGCAATGCCGGTGATAAGCCGGTGGTTGCTTATAAGTATATTGAGAATTATATCCCTCAGGCCCTTGCATTGACCAAGACTTTGAGTGATAATGAAAGCCAGAATGTATTTACATTCACCTATACGCCTGGTGAGACAGATCGTATTGTTGAGACAACAACAACTGTGACAACCATTGTTCCGGGTCCAACAACGACGACAACGACAACAGGAACCACCGGTACAGGTACAACAGGAACCGGCACGACAGGAACGGGTACAACCGGTACGACGGGAACGGGTACAACCGGTACGACGGGAACGGGTACAACCGGTACGACAGGTACAGGAACCGGTACAGCTGCGAATGGTACAAACGCAGCGAACAATGCGGCAGGCGACAATACGGCCAATGGTGCCAATACCAATGCAGGCGGTACGACAGACAATCAGAATAACGGTCAGGATGCCGATAATCAGGATAACCAGACGACAGATATTCCGGATAATCAGGTACCGGAGACACTGGTAGACCTGGATGACGAGGAAACACCAAAGTCCAATATTGATGCAGAAGACGGCAGCAATACATTGCCGATGGTAGGCGGTGCAGCCATTGGTATTCTTTCTGTAGCAGCGTTGGTAGCATTGTTTGTTTATCTGAAGAAACGTTCAAGATAGACATTATTGAAAGACAAGTAACAGCAGGCAGTACTGTTTGGAATAGAACAGTACTGCCTGCTGACAAAGGAGAATTTGATTTTGGCTAGACGCAACAGGCAGAAGAAAAGCCCGGTGGCTGCAGTATGCAGCGTACTGGGCACTCTTTTATTAATCATCATTGTGGCGGCATATCTTCCAATTACGGTTCCGAGAGCTTTCGGCTATGAGATTTACACAGTGATCAGCGGCAGTATGGAACCGGCGATACCGACGGGCAGTCTGGTGTATGTGAAGTATATCCAGCCGGAAGAGATCCAGACAGAGGATGTTATTGCTTTCTATGGAACGGATGCGGATGGTTCTATTGTCACTCATCGTGTGGTATCCAACAGTGCGGCTATGGGTAATTTTATCACGAAGGGC
>NZ_JBBMEK010000132.1:0-8712 GCF_040096555.1 Coprococcus intestinihominis
GATATTGAATATATTGCAACTCGTAATGCGATTATGAAAGCTGGAAAGATTATTGATGTGGGAACAACAAGCGATTTGGTAAAACAGATTGAGGGGAAAGTATGGAGCTGTGCGATTCCTGCTCATAAGATGATGGACTATGAAATGCGTCTGAGGATTATCAATCAGCGAGGCGAGGACAATAATCAAATATCTATTCGTTATCTTGCAGAGCACTCCGAAGTAGAGGGTTCCATTCTTGCGGAGCCGCGTTTGGAAGATTTGTATTTATGGTTGTTTCCACAAGAAGATGTCGAAAGGGAGGAAAAATAATATGCGTTTATTTTGTTTAGAAGTAAAGCGTGTCCTGAAATCACGACGCACACTTATCTTAATTGCTGTGGCTCTGGTTATGTCTGTTGTTATGGCATATCTGCCGATTGCTTTTGAGTCCATAAATCGTCCAAACCCAGATGGAACAAAAACAGAACTTGATGGTATGGAGGCAATCGAATTTAAGCGTGATTTATATTCTGCTATAAATGGCGAAGTTACTCCAGAAAAAGTGAGTGAGGCTTTGAGAATTTATCAAAGTTTGATAAACGAATATGGTCCTATGGAAAGTGACACATTTCCGCTTTCTGTCAGTATTAAACAGATTGTACCTATTCGTCCATTGCTTAAAGCGTTGCCAGAACTATATGCTGATCCGTTAACTGGAATAGGACCTGATCTTATGGATATTGATCCAGAAGATGTTGCACAAAATTATTATCAGAAATGTGAAACTCATCTGGCAGATGTTATGAGGAATGAGCAACGCAATCATCCGGCCGCACAACAACAAGCCTTAGAACAATATAAAAAAGTCGATATGCCATTTCAACTTTATGCAGGATATTCCAAAGACGCGTTTGACTATGTTGAGCTTTATATTATGATTTTGGCAATTTTATGTGTTTCCATTATCACGCCTATTTTTTCTGGTGAATATCAATCAGGCGCGGATAGTATTTTGCGTTGTGCAAAGCATGGTCGTACCAGATTAGCTATTACAAAGATATTGGCTTCCAGTATGATTGTGATGGTTGTGTATACTATGTGTATTACACTGCACTTAGCAATTTCAGATATCACATTTGGAACAAATTGTTTACAATCTTCTGTTCAAATGTTGTTTTCTATTATTAACTTGCCAAACTGGGACTTAGCACAGATGCAGATTGTTATTTCGTTAGTAGGGTTGATATCTGTTTTAGCTTGTGTTTACTGTACTTTTTTTTTATCAGCAAAATGCAAAGATACATTGACGGTATTGTTGATTGCTATTGGCATAGTCCTTATTCCGACTTTTGCTTACACAGCATTAGGGGTAAATTGGATTTCAGCTATTTTTCCATCTGCGGGACTTGGTATGCAAAATAATTTTCTGTATCAACTTATCAATTTTAATTACCTACATATTGGGGGAATGAGTTTTTGGACACCGTATACTATATTAATTTCCGCATTGATTGAGATTCCTGTTTTCTTATTTCTTACAGTTCGAACTTATTGTAGGCACCAGATGTAAATATAAGGAAAAAGGGCTATATTCATAAAGTATAGAGGATTTATTACATCAAGTATCGAAATTGTTACATCAAAATATATTTTGGGGGATTTATTGATATAATCGGTTCATAATAAAAAATCCAAATGAAAGGAGTGTTTAGAGTGAAAGAGCAGAAAAAAATATCTTTAGAATCGCTGGTATCTGAAATCGAAAAAAATGGAAGAATTGGGCGCTTGGGTAAAGTTTTTAAGACAGAAAAAAATTATTATTTTTATGATACAGGAACTGGAAAAGTTGCCAAATTAAATTCGAACGTTTACATTGTACTGAAAAGTTTATTGGAGGGAATGCCAGTCGAAGATATTAAAAATCTTCAATTAAGTAAAAGTGAGTTTGAGGATGCAATTTCAGAAATTAAGTCGGCAATGGAAAATGAACATATTTTACAAGCTCCACCATTAAAAACGCTGACAGGTGATGCAGTAACAGAGTTAGATGATATTCTTGAAAATAAGGTTGAGAATGTTACTCTTGAAGTTACTGAAAAATGTAATTTACGTTGCAAATATTGTATTTATCATCCTTCTCATCCAGAATACAGGGCGTTCGGACATGAAAACATGAAATGGGATGTTGCAAAAAAAGCTATTGATTTTTTAAAAGAGCATTCCCAAAATGCAGAAAATAGGCACATTGGATTTTATGGTGGAGAACCTTTACTAAATTTTGAACTTATTGAAAGAGCAGTTGAATATGCTAAAAAATTATTTGGCGAGGATATGTCCTTTGCAATCACTACAAATGCAACATTGGTAAATGATAAGATCGCAGAGTATTTTGCCAAAAATAATTTCAATATTATTATTAGCTTGGATGGTCCTCAGGAAATGCACGATGCAAATCGGCTTATGGTTAATGGGACAGGTAGCTTTGAAAAAACAGTTATGGGAGCAAAAAAACTATTTGAAGCATTCCATAAGGAAGGAAAGAGTTCTAAGATTGGATTTAATATGGTTGTATCGGGACCAGGTTATCTTGAACAGTATACAAAAATTCAGGAGTTTATCGAAAAAAGTGAATGGATTCCCAAAGACGTTATGATTTTGACTGCAACGGTAGATCATGGACCGTCAGAGAGTGATTACTTTTTACCGCAAGGAAAAGAAGATAGATGGTTTATGGAAGAGTTTTATGAACCTTTAATGAAATGGGAAGAAGTGTATAAATCAAATCCAGATAATACAGAAAAAACTTTGTTTACGGATGGTTATATGGATAAGGGAATGATGATTATACACAAACGCTTGTTGACAGAAACACCTATTCAACAGTATGGAATGAATGGATGCTGCGTGCCGGGACAAAGAAGGATTTATGTCACTACAAAAGGTGAATTTTTACATTGTGAAAAAGTAGGAAATATACCTTGTTTAGGCAATGTGAATGAGGGATTTGATAAAGAAAAAATTAAGAAACTTTATGTTGAAGACTTTATAGAAGAAGCAAAAGAGTATTGTAAAGAATGTTGGGCAGTTAATTTATGTACATTATGTTATGTTAATTGCTACGATGCTAATGGATTACATCTTTCATATCGACATAATTCATGTCGAAACGAAAGAAAGTATTTGGAAGACAATTTAAGACGATATCATGCATTAATGGAGGCAAATCCAAGCGAATTGGAACAATATAATGAAATGGAAATTCATTAACAAAGGTAAATACGTTTATATTTACATAGATGTATTTAAATTACAAAGAAAGGAGGAATCGTTATGAAGTTTGTAAATCCAATTGGAAGAACACCTGGATCAGGAGTGCAGCCGAGAGCATGCATGTGTACTGATGGATATGCAGGTTACAGAGGCAATGATGATGGTTGTGTTCATTGTGGCTGTGGCTGTGGTGGCGAAGGAGAGTATCGTACAGGTAACAGAGTAAATGCTGTTGCTACATTCCGTTCTAGTACTCTCTAAGAGGTAGTAAAAACGAAGGCGTAGTACTATATGTGCTACGCCTTCACTATATAGGAGAAAAATCATGCTAAAAAAAAATAAAAAGGAATATTTTTTTGATTTATTATACGATAAGATTAATTTGTAAAATATGTAAAGCAAAATTTATTCTGGCATTTATTTTGTCTATAATAAATGGAATTCTTCCTGTTTCGTCCTTATTGGTAATGCAACAGTTGTTAAATGAAATACAAAACAAGACACAATCATATCAATATGTGGTGTATCTTTTGATTTTATATTTCGGGCTAATTATCTCGGAATCGCTTTTACAGAATTTAGCAAGCTATAATTTAAACAATTTAAACAATCATTTAGTTTATGGAATAAATTACATTCTTATGAAAAAATGTGGGGATTTATCATTGGAAATGTTAGAGAGAACAGAAACATATGATATGATAAATCGTTTAGAACAAGAAATTGGAAATAAACCATATCAGACCATGCAAGGGGTATTAGGCTTAGCATCTAATTTAGTTTCGTTATTTTCAGCCGCAATGATACTACTTTCATGGAATCCAATTCTTGTGATTATAATGATTGCTGTGTCAATATTAATGTTTATAGGACAAATTTATGTTGGTAATAAAGAATTTCTAATGAGATATGAGCGCAGTGGAAAAGAAAGAAAAGCGTGGTATTATACATATTTACTTACACATGATACAGCATTTAAAGAGGTAAAAGCATATGGATTAAAAAAATATTTGCTGGATAAATATTGTAGCTTAGTCAAAACTTTCATAAAACAAGCCAATGAAATTGAAAAAACCAGAGCTGTTTTAAATATGATTATTTCGTTTATACAAGATATAGTTTGTATAATTATAATGATTATTGCAATATATTTGGCTTACGTAGGGAAAAAAATGATAGGAACCACTATGTCATATTTAAATGCTGTGTCCATGATGCAAAATGCTACAAATAGCATTGCCTCTAATGTTTATTCTATTTATAACGCAAATTTATATATACAATTACTAAAAGATTTTTTAGAAATAAAAGAAGGGGAGAATGCGTTAGGTGGTACAAAAGTAGATAATATAAAGACAATTGAACTAAGAAACGTATCTTTCGATTATCCTCAATGTAAAATGGCACTATCTACCATTAATTTAAAAATTAAATCAAACGAACAGATTGCAATTGTAGGAAAAAATGGATCTGGGAAAAGCACTTTATTTAAAATTTTATGTGGGTTATATAAACCTACTAGTGGGAAGCTATTTGTTAATAATCTTGATTTGGAGAATATTGATGTAAAGAGTTACAGGAATTGTATATCTGTTCTTTTTCAAGATTTTTTAAAGTATGAAGGTACATTGGAAGAGAACGTTTATATAGGAGATATTAGTACAGAAGTCGATGAAAATAAAATTAAAAATTCATTGTGCAAAGCAAACGTTGATTTTTTAAAAACCGAAAGAGGATACGAACTAAAAAGAGGATTAGGAAATTGGTTTGATGAAGGAGGTCAATTATCAGGTGGTCAATGGCAGAAAATAGCGTTAGCAAGAACCTATTATAAAAATGCAGATTTATATTTGTTGGATGAGCCTAGTTCCGCATTAGATGTAACAGCAGAAACCAAAATTTTTAAGAGTTTTTTTGAGGTGAGTAAAAATAAGATAGCAATATATATAACCCATAGAGTAAAAATTGCACAGGATGCTAATAAAATAATTGTATTAGATGGGGGTAAAATAGTAGGTATAGGAACACATGCAGAGTTATTGAAAAATTGTAGTGTATATCAAGATTTATATAATCAAGAGAACCTAAAAAATAAAGGGTAATGCATGATGCCTACTCTCCTTTTGGAAATAGAGAGAAATGCTGCTGTTCTAACATTTCCCAACAATTATTTATAGGATGAATATTCGGTGGATATGCACAACTTTAAAATTAGGCGCTTGCATAAAACGGAACATATCTAATCTGAAAAGTAAGAAGCATATTCATATTATTGTGAACTTCTGTGAAAATTAACGCTCGATTGAAACAACTGAGTGTTTTCAATGTTTCCATCGGATTTAAAGTAAAATTCTGAGAGTTAATTAACTCTACGAGGAATTTATAAAATTCACTGTAAACGGCTGAAATAAACTATTTTTAGAAAATGAGAGTTAATTTTTCAGGAAGTTCACAATTATAGAAAAGATGGCAGAGATAGAAATTATGTAAAAAGTAAAAATAACTAAAAAAGTGCCGGATGTTGGATATTTCGTTCGGTATTTCTTTCTGGAATGGGAACAGTTAGAAATTTATAAATCAAGAGGAGGCATACAGATGAAGTATGTTTTTCCAGAATATAAAGAGAATGTAGTTTTGGGCGATGGAAAACTGCAGTTAAATCCAATGTCCTATCAGGTTATTTACGAAGGAAAGGAAATAGATTTAACGCCCAGGGAATTTGAAGTTCTGTATCTTTTAGCCCAAAGGCCAAATTGGGTTATTCCAAAGAAGAATATCTATTGTTCGGTCTGGGAGAGTAATTATTATGATGATCAGATTCCGTACAAAACAGTGGAACACGTAGTATGGAAGATACGAAAAAAGATGGGGCATGATATTATAGAAACATTGATCAATGTAGGGTATAGACTAAAAAAGATGTAAAGGCAGGATAGTGTGAGTAAAAGTTTTTATATTCTGATTGAATTTTTGGGAGATACGCCATATAATATTGGCAACTATAAGAAAGCGCGTACATACGTCATTTGACTAAATATCACGTTGTAACTAGAAATTGAGATAAACTCTTACAGAGCTTTTGTGGACTATCCAAAGAAAAAGGAGGCTGACTATGAACGTATATGAAGAAATAGATCAGGAAACAATGATGTTGCTTTTAGATTCCTTGTGTAAACGGACAGTGGAGGGAAAACAGATATGGGAAAATATGGAGTATAATCCTATTTCCTTTTTACAGAAAGATATTTATGAAAAAGAAGGTACCTGTATATCACAAATGTTTGAAGCAACGACAGTGTTCAATAACATTGAATATGAATTAGAGCTTTCAGAGTCAATCGAACTTCCGTCTGGCAAGGGAGATATTTTTGGAACAATTTCTTATGAAACAGAAGACGGAAAAGAGAATACGTATGATTTCTCTTTGTCTTTTGATGTAGAGAAATATGATGATGCGAATGCGGAAGAATTGCAGGGGATTTTTGGGAGCTCAATCATTGTACAGTTTACAGATGCAATAGTGGGAATATTTGAAAATTCAGATGCGGTAGCTGAGGGATTTGCTTATGCAAGATACTATCATCAAACAGGAATTGATTCGGAATGGGAAACCAATCCTCTTGTGAAACTTGGTGAGAAACTGATGCAAGAGCACGCAATGCTGGATTTTCATAAAATAGTATTGGATACAGCTTCTAGGGAGCGTTTATTGAAACGGTAAGTAACGGGTTATAATAAGATACAACCAATCAATTTTTTGTGGAAACTATTGATATTTCTTAGGGTATCGCATATAATATAATTAAGCCAAAAGGTTTCGTGTAGCGGCACGTAAAAGCTGTACTGTGCCCGGGCAGGGTAATTACTGGGACTATTTGATACTCGGAAGGGTATTACGCCCACACCAGGGAGATACGGTGAGTCCGCGCCGGGGACTCAATGATACCGGCGACATTTTAGACATTCGGAAGGATGTCGCGGCTGACAGCCAGCATAAAACCGCTTTTTAAGATTATGGGCACTGGATAACAAAAAAGTTGTCCAGTGCTGTTTTTTTATACTATAGTGATGATTGGGAAAAGATAGATGGGAAAACAACAGGATAGAGAGAAAATTGTACAGGAGATTAAAGTAGCTGCTGATCTGTATAGGAAGCATTTAGTAGGTAAAAGATTTCTATATGTATTTGAAGGCAGATATATTGAGGTGCTTTATAAAGCTGCCAATTTTAGGCACTTGACAGGTGTGGCCACGAACCTTTCAGCAAAAAAGTTTTATAGTTATGCAGCAAAAAAAATGCTTCAGGCTTCGCAGATATTTTTTACACCGCAGCACCCTTTTTCATTGTGTAAGCGTAAGATTAAGCATATCGGACAGATTGCAATGCTGGCTGGCTCAGAAGGATTTATGCTGGAAGAGATTGTCACAGACACGAGAACTTATAAGTTTGGCACAACAGATCTTAATTTTACTCTATGCTTAAATAAAGAGTATGATGATAAGGGGCAGCAAAAGGGCGATTGCTTTGTAGTAGAATCGCTGCGAGATGAAGATTGCTTTTCTAAAAGTAGAACAGCATATACAGTAACTCATATTTTTTCAGCGCCGAATGATGCGAAAAAATATACAAATTTACTGTTTTTAGATGAAAATGCAACGGTAGACGGTCTTCCAGATGAAATTAAAAACATGCTGGATCAAACTTTACTACATAAATAAAAATGGAGAGTACAGGTCTTGGCGTATAGAAAATACTGCAGGATCTTCTTACGAAAGAATTTTTTAAGATATGAGAGAAAAGAGGTGCTTTCTATATGGCTACATCAAGTATCCTTACAGAGCTTGTGATTGAAGACCCCAAAAAGGCAGAAGCATTTATTAATGCACTGGAACTGTCCAGTCAAGATCCAGTATGCAGCCCGTCTGCCCCGTTCATTCCCATATTAGATAGTGTGGAAGAGATACGGAGGTTCCTGGAAAGAAAAAACAAGTAAGCCTATGTATTGGCAAATATCTTAGATGAATAGAAGCTATTGGAGAGGAGTCGATATGTGACGTTCTCTCCTTTTTTATGCCTAATTGAAGAGATAATGCAGTGCTTTTTCGTAAATGGTGCAAAAATCGTTTTCAACTCGTTCAGATATAATAAATCTCTAAAACCAAAAAAGGAAAGAAATGGTAATGAAACTGGGAAATCTTGCCTCCATAGTCCATTACCAGGGAAAGGATTTGTAATTATAATAGAGCCTGTAATCAACGAGGAGATAAAAGAATGCAGAATGAACTTTATATTGTAGCAGATGCCATAAAAGCCTTGCGGGAATCCAGGGGACTGACTCAGGAGCAGCTTGCAGAGAAAGCAGATATTTCCGTATCACATCTGGCGAAGATTGAAACACATGCCAGACTTATGGGAATGAAAACTTATATCCGGCTGTTGGAAGCTATGGATATTCCCAT
>NZ_JBBMEK010000133.1:0-8710 GCF_040096555.1 Coprococcus intestinihominis
TGGATGATAAAAATAGCAATTTTCTAGAAGAGCTTCTGCCTTGGTCAGAAACACTTCCAGAAAATATACGAAAACCAAAGAAAACGGATGAAAAATAGCATGGCTGCAGAAGCAGCCTGATATTTTTCAAGGTACTCATTTTTCACCGTTTACAATGTATGCGTTCCCTGTGCCACGATAGAATGGGCAAGCGCCTGCTAGATTGCAGGCGCTTGGGTAGAGTACTTTCATTTTTTACTTTCAATAACACACTCATTTGTAAGAAAGATATTTTCGAAGTACATCCATAACGTTACTTGTGTTTATGCGATACGTATTTGCGCATAGTTTTCTTTCACATACGTGATTGCACATCTCATCTATTTTGCTCGCAACATCATTACCTTTAAATCAAACTACTATCCGTTCTGGAATAAAAATCACCTATTACCTTGCAAACACCATTCGAAACATCCTCATTAACATAAGACAAATTTCGCCCGCTTTCAATCGTCTTTGTAAAGGCAACCAGTTCATATCGAATTCCCTCTCCATCCAACTGATAAAAATATCTCTTATTTTGAGATGTATCCTCATACCGAATTTCAAAATAGTCTGTTTTCCACCAAGGTGCCGGGACATAAATATAGCCTTTTGTACCAGAGATAACCAGTTCACCTTCTGACTTTACGCCTTTTGCGACCTTTACAGAAGCTACCGCATGATTATATAAAAAGTCTATTTTTGTAAACTGATCATGTCCGTCTTTATCGATGTGAGAAATTATGTGTTTTTCCTTATAATCCCCTCCAAGTATATTCAATACCGGCAACATTGCTGTGGGACCCCAGTCACATATACTATCCCATGCATCTTCTGCAATAGATCGCAGGCTCGTACAAGTTGCGTCTACCGAATAAATCTCACCAATTTTCCCTTCTTTTGCCAATAAAAGAAGTCTGGAGTATGCTGTTGAATACGCTGTTTTCAGTGCATCCATTAGGATACATTGTTTTTTATTCGCTAATTCAAAAAGCAGCTTGCTTTGCTGACTATCTAAAGCAATTGGTGGTTCACACAACACATGTTTACTCTTTTCCAACGCTCTCTTAATTTGCCCATAGTGATTTTCCGGAGTAGATACAATATAAACGGCATCCACCTCTTCCAGCAACATATCATAATCATCCGTTATGAACGGAATATCCTCAAAATACTTTGGATTTTTCGTACATACTCCGGTGATCTCCAAACCATTAACATATTGAGCTTCTCGGATATACTTTTTAGCAATTGGAGAATCGCCTATAATTCCAAGTCTTATTTTCCGCTCTTCTGATCTGATTTCCGAACTCGAAATGCCTTCTGTACGATCCAGATACACTACTTTACAGTACTCATTCAGATAGTCAAATTTGCCTTTCCAATCAGAGCCAACTGTAAAGATATCCACATCGTATCGACGGATATCATCTATTTTCTGACCTTCATACTCTTCAACTATAATCTTATCCGCTAAACCAGTGGCACGTACTGCCTCAATTCGTTCCATTAAGGACTGTTGCACATTAATCTTTCCTCTGGTTTTATCAAAATCATCTGCTGTTACTCCGACAATCAGATAGCCACCAAGTGCTTTTGCTCTCTCTAATAGCCTGATATGTCCATAGTGAAGCAAGTCATATGTTCCGTATGTAATCACCTTTACCATTTCCTTGCTTTCCTCCTAGTTCATAACAATCCTCGAATTTGCAAATCCTTAAAAGCATTTACAAGTGTTGTATTATCGTCTTTTGTAAGAGCTCCAATATGGCCTACTCTAAATACGCTGTCTTTTAATTCCCCGCCATTTGGACAAACCCAGATACCATATTCCTCTTTCAGTTTCATAAATACGTCATAGGCAGATACATTCAGTGGATGCAATGGTGTAACTGCATTGGACATCGACTCAGATACAATTTCAAACGGCAGCCCCTTGATCTTTTCTCTGAAGTCCTGTGCTAGTTCTGCGATTTTTCTTGTTTCCGTTTCTACTCCGCCAGCTGTATCAATAGCTTTCAGTCGGGCATTAATCTGGCGTAAGATACCAACAGCAGGTGTGAATGGCGTCTGTCCTCTTTCTCCATTTTTAAGTGCGGATTTCAAGTCAAAATACATACACTTAACACTATGCCCCTCAATGCGTTCAACTGCCTCATGCGAAAGGACAATTACAGATATACCCGGAGGGCAAGCAAGTGCTTTCTGAGCGCCCGTAATCATTACCTGTGCACCAAGTTCTTTCATATTAAAATCGTCTGCAAGGAAAGAACTGATGGCGTCAACAACCAAAAATATACCATTCTTTTTACAGAATTCACTGATCATATCAATGTTATAATATACGCCAGTTGAAGTTTCATGAACATTAACAAGAAATCCTGTAAAACCCTTGCCACTATAGACATCCAATTGTTCTTTCTTCAGTGCTTTACCTACATTCAGCTTGATTTCTTCATATGGAATATCGTGAATCTCACACAGTTCAACAAAACGATGACCAAAGCTACCACCGTTCACAACCAAAACTTTGTCATTTTGATCAAACACGTTCATAACAGTAGCTTCCATAGAAGCGGTACCAGAACCAGTAATAAAAACTACTCTAGCGTCATCGCCAGCTTTCGCAAACTTCTTCATCAGAGCTTCATTTTCAATCATAATCTCGGAAAATTCAGGTGTTCTAAAATACGGAACCTGTTCAGCTCCAATAGCTCTTACATTTTCATCCGACATAACCGGACCAACTGTAAAATTTAGCATAATTTATCCCTCCTACCTTGTGAATGTTTATTTCGGCATTTTTGTGTTCAATATTTATTTCTCTTTTTCGCAAGTACCATTTCTCTTGTATTCAGAATGAATTTTTTGATCATCGCCTTTCAAAGGAATACACCATTAGTCATTCATGTGAGTCCGAAGCCCATTTCTTTTAATGATATTTTGTAACAATCTTAGGATTAGATATTACAAAATCTGCTGCAATAAAAACAGCATGCTTTGCTCGATAAGTCTCTAACGATGCCAGATTCGCATTGGTGATTTGCCCTTCATCTATCTACTTAAGCTCTGTAAGTTCTTTCATTACCCAGTTTACTGTACCAAGTGAACAACCTGTTTTTCTTCAATCTTCCGTTTGAAAAGTGATTCTTTCGCCTCGACCATTAAAACTAAAACTTCAAACTGTTTTCTTGTTATTTCCTTACTTATAAATTTCTTTCCTCTTTTATAGCATATTTTGCATTTTCTCATCAAATATAATTAATTTTTCTTAGCTAAAGCATTGACAATTGATTGACTGCTTCTATGCACCTTTGAAAAGTAATCTTCTATACAGTCTTTCCTACTGCTAGCTTTAACATCCTTACCATCTGATAATTCATAAAAATATTTAATTAAATCCTTTTCATCATATGCTTCATAACATGTCTCAATCATCCTTGAAGCATACTCCGTATATTCAAATGCTACATCAGAATGACAATATATAACTGGTTTTTGAGTTATAAAGTATTCAGGTAATATTCCTGAAATATCTGTTATTAAAAAATCACTTTCCCAAAATTCTTTTGAATACTCTTTTTCTTCATCCAGAATAATGTTGCTTTCCGCTTTACAATATTTTTTAAATTCAATAACCTCTGTTTCGGTCATCTCAGATGTTTTTACAAAATTATCAAACATCAATGGATGTGGACGTAATATAAATAATATATCCTTATTCTTCTTTGCCAACCCTAATATAACATCTTTGTACTTAAAAAAGTTACTTCCACCAATATAGGGATCTGTTGACCACCTTGGCGTCCATAAGACATTTTTTCTAAATGTACTGTTGTTATTGTTGTCAGTAACTCTGGCCTGAAGCATTTGTTCTAATCCAATTGCCCCATAAGTAAGACACTTTTGTATTTTCAATTTACATCCGATAAGAAATCTTTCCTCATAAAATTTTTTTTCACTTTTATCGAAAGCAAAATAGCAATACACATCATTATAGTAGTCTTTACCCATTTCCACATTTTGACCATTTACTGTTAAAGTAGCTCCATACATAACATTACAAATCAATGCATATTTTTGAATCGATTTACTTGTATAAGGTTTTGGCATAAAATTATTATAAGGACGTGAATGAAACACATAATCCGGATTCAATTGTTTCAAATCAAACCATTCACCTTGGCCATCCAACGCATTGATAACATCATATCCATGTTCAATAAAATAATCATAAGTATCATTATATTTGCCGCCGCTATAAACATGATTATTTATATCTAAGGGAACACACACAATGATTGGATTATAACGGTGATCCGCCTTCATTTTGGAATAAATTGGCTCAAGTTTATTCCATCCCGGAATATATTGAATAATAAAAACAACATTTAAAATTTCTCGATTACTGATTTTCTTATTAATAATCTTTCTATTTCTCTTCATATAATGCAGCGAATATACATAGTGTATATACTGTGGAACTCCATAATAAATCTTTTTCTTCAGCTTATCTGCATAATATAATACCCTATTATCTTCACGCCTTTTATTATTCATGTACTATCTCCCTTTTATTTCTCCCAAAGCGTCTATGAATTTATTTCTATTCAGTACAAGCAGCCCAAATACAATCAACGTTATAATAACTCTTGCAACCAAAGATGCGTACAATGTAACACCTAAGAAACCGCTTATCATAAAAAGAATAAATATAATTAATAACGCTTTATAGTTATACATGTTATCCGGCAATTTTCTTTTCTTCAGCACCAAACGCATAGTGTAAAAATTTGATAATGCGAATACAATATAACTGATGAATGTTGTGTAACCTGCTGCTACAAACCCAAAAGCGGGTATAAGGACTGCGTTCAGTACAACATTTAGCACCGCTGCTCCAACCGATCCATATACCAACATTTTCTTTTCTTCATAGTAAAATTCAATATTAATAAACAATTGACAGTAAAATAAAAGTAATAAACTCATTGCAACCGGAGCAACAACATAAATAGCTGCTTCATAGTTTTTGCCAGCCATAATAACAATAATTTCAGGTGCATACCAAATAACACATAGAACCATAAGTCCCATCAAAATAACAAGTATCAATGAAATCGTTTTATTTTCTTCTGCGTTGTGATCCTTTATTTTTCCATACAACCATGGTACATATGATCCATTAATTGCATTTAAAATAAATGTCAAAATCATTGCAAGATTATATGCAACTCCGTACATTGCAGCATCACTTGTTCCAGTTATATGACTAATCATAATCCTGTCACTTTGGTTAAAAATCACCTGCGAAAGATAATACGCCAAAAGAGGAACGTTAAATCCAAACGCATATTTCCAAAATTTTTTATTGTAAAGACGCTTGCCTCTTTTGACATTCAATATAAAAAAAATTATTCCCACTAGAATATTGATTCCTGCATAACCGACTATTCTTGCATATCCCTTCTGATCCACCGTACAAACAAGAATATAGGCCAAAACAGGCGATATAATTGCCGTTAATAAAGTTACAGCAACTACACTTTTATATTTGTATTCAAATCTATTTTTTCCCATCCACAATGTTGTTGCTGTACTGAAAATTATCTCAGATATCATCAGAAGGACAAAAATTGTTGGAAGCTCAAACAACTGATTCCATACATTTCTAAACGGTAAATAGATTATAAGAAATACCGCAGACAATAACAAACAAATCCCCTGAATTGCTGATATATATTCATTTCTTCTTGTTTCATACTTTACCATTGCAGTAGAAAAAGAACCATATGCAAGATTTAATGTCAGGAATATCATAAGTATTCCCGACCAAGATGTATATATCGTATATTGACCATATTGTTCAGTCGTTAATAATCTTGTGAAAAGCGGAAGTGTTATAAATGATAAACCTTTTTGTAAAATACTGCATATGGCGTAAGATGTAGACACCTTCACTGTAAGTGGAATTTCATTTAGCTTTTTCCTAAATTTATTCATTTAGTATCCTCCATCTTATCTACCCAACTCATCCAAATATTTTTTAAACTCTTCATAATTCCTTATATAATCATTTGGATCATAAAAATCAGATGCTGCAACGCAAAGAACTGAATCTTTTTGTATCCACAACATCTCCCGCCATGTTGGTTCTTCAATCATAACACCAATAGAAGGATCTGAAAGTTCTATTTCTTCTCGCCCTTTTTCATTTTCCAAAACAAGCTGAATTCTTCCATACGGGCAAAACAACAATTGCTTAAGTTTTTTGTGAGCATGAAATCCTCTCCTAGTACCTTCCGGCACTTTAGAAATGTAATAAATTCTTTTAATTTCAAATGCAACATCGTGAATCGCTTCAAAAAAAGAAAGTTCGCCTGCATCAACCGTCGGTATTGTATTAATATGAACTATCTTACATCCAACAACATCTCTTCTTTCATCGAGTACATCGCCTTTCAGTACAGAATACCATTTTAAATTTTTTATTTCCGCATAGCGATTCCGTATCTCCTTAGAAATGTCAACTGCCTCATGAAAATTATGTTTATCATAAAATCTAACCGCACGCTCATTATTTCTTGAAACACACCAATAAACACTTTCCAAATTATATTCTTCAAATGCCCTGCGAATAATCTCTTCCATACCATACCACGAATAGCCTCTTCCCATTGCTGACTTTCTGACCGTAATAGCAAATTCCGCACTGTTATTATCTCTGTCAACATTTTTTAGACTAACCGTTCCCATATACTCATCTTCATCCGTAGCAATTGCAAGATGAATATTTTGCAATTTATTTCGTGACAATTTGATAAATTCTTCTGCATCCTTTATTGTTTTGCCAAGAAAATTGCCTCTTAGGTTTGCTACAACACTCTGATCATGCATCCATTCCAACATTAACGGTGCATCTTTCAATTCTAAATCTCTCAGTTTCATCTAAAATCATTCACCTTATCTATTACATATTGAATTTCTTCATCTGTCATGCCATAATACATCGGGATACTCAATTCAGTAGCACTAATTTCCTCTGAAATTGGAAAATCACCCCTTTTAAATCCTAAATTTTTATAGCATTCCTGTAAGTGCATTGGAATAGGATAATGTTTATTTGTACCTATTCCTGCATCGTTTAGATATTTTTCAAGTTCATCTCGTCTTTTACACCTAATCCCAAAAATATGCCAAACAGGCTCTGCATATTCTGGTACATACGGAAGAATTACTGCATCATTATGAATGCCATTTAAATATTTATCCGCAATCTTTCTTCTTTCCTTGTTAATTCGGCCCAAATGAGGCAATTTTGCCGCTAAAAAAGCTGCCTGTAATTCATCTAATCGAGAATTATTTCCCTGCATGATATGATGGTATTTATAATCAGAGCCATAATTGCCTAAAGCCCTGATTTTTCTTGCAACTTCTTCATTATTTGTCACAGCTGCGCCAGCATCACCTAACGCACCTAAATTTTTTCCTGGATAAAAGCTAAAACCTGCAGCGTCTCCAAACGAACCAACTACTTTTCCTTTATAAGTTGCTCCATGAGCCTGTGCACAATCTTCAATAACATATAAATTGTGTCTTTTTGCAATATCCATAATTTGATCCATATCACATGCCTGGCCATATAAATGAACCGGCATAATTGCCCTGGTTTTATCCGTAATAGCATTCTCTATTCTTTCAGGATTAACATTAAAAGTCTTAATATCCGGTTCTACAAATACCGGTGTAGCACCTGCATATGTAACAGCCAATGCCGTTGCAATATATGTATTTGATGGTACAAGAACCTCATCACCTTCTTTGATTCCCAATGCGCGCAGAGCGAGATAAAGTGCATCAAGACCATTTCCTACCCCCACACAATATTTGCTGTTACAATACTCCGCAAAAATTTTTTCAAAATTTTCATCTTCAATGCCCTCTATATACCAGGATCGTTTATAGACTCGCTCAAAAGCATTTCTTAATTCATTATCAAGTTCTTTTTCTAATGGCTTAAAAGTAACAAATGGTATTTTCATACTAGCCCTCATTTCTTTCATATTGCATCATCTCATTTAAAAATTTAACATTTTCAATTGGTGTTGTATTTTTAGAAAATTTCATTTTCCATCTATATCCAATCATAGATGGAAACATCACTATTTTTTTTATCTTATGTAACACCCCAATATTACGGTCCGTTAAAAATCTTCTATAACGTTCATGAAGATTACTTTGCTCAGTATTTCTCTTCTTAATAAGATCATTTACTTCCTCAAAATCTTTATGCAGAAGTATTGCCCATTTATTGTTTTGTGTCGTTGATATTCCCTCACCATATTCATACCAGATTAAATTGCAATTAATATGATATATTTTTTTTCTATCATAAACCATTAATCTAATCATATAATCCTCTGCATATTTAACCCTATTTTTAATTTCTGTTAAATAACTGAAAAAAATATCTTTTTTTGCCATAACAGAGGCTCCTAGAATAGAATCATTTGCTAATAAGTAATCGATAAATATTCTATTTTGATTATTTTTTTTGTGATATAATTCAATGTTCTTCGGAGACATCTGCTGTGAAATTACTCTCACATGCCTATCGATGTTTGTATAATATACAGCATTGCAAAAGCTCAAATCAGCGTCTGACTTTTTCATAAAATCAACCCATTTT
>NZ_JBBMEK010000134.1:0-8643 GCF_040096555.1 Coprococcus intestinihominis
ACTACGCTGTGATAGCTAATTCAGAGGGATTTTACACCGTCCGATTGGCTCGAAATTAGCAAGTCTTTCGATTTTTGGTGGACGTTGCAAGTGCAAGTAAATGTCACTATGTAACTTCTCGTGATGCGAAATGATAGGAAATCCTATTCATTCTCGTGTGAGGGTGCGGGTGTCCTTAGACACAGATTTCAGTCTGTTTTATATATCATTTCAAAATGAATTTTTCAACCAGAATTATTAAGAATTTCAAAGGTTTTTCAGACTCAATGATTCTATGTAATTTAGACCCGCCGAAGCAGGTCTTTTTTTATTTCAGCATAATCTCTCTATCCTCAGCGCCGAGCATATAAGCACCCTTGGCAAAAGCATCCCTTGCAAGAAGCTCTGCTACATCAACCCTATCGAACAGCATCCATATTTCTTTCTCTTTCGGAGTCAGTTCATGGCTATGGTCAAACAAATGCTCAAGTCCCAATCCTTCAAGCAATGCCGACTTTGCTGCTTTGTATTCCTCAGCTCTGCCAACATATTCGTCGTTCCTTTCCTTGGAAAATGCCTCGATATTGTCAGCTCTCAGATGCTCGTAATACTCGTCCATAAAGATTCTATCCATACTCGTTGACCTCCATAACAAAAAAATAAGGGCAGACCCTTTTACAGCTATTGTAGCTATGTAAAAGGATCTGCCCTTGCAGTTACTATAATGTTTTTGCCAGCGACTTCAGGAGTGCTGCCATTTCCGGATTTTGCAGAAGCTTCAGAAGAAGTTCTTTATCATCAGCGGAGCTTTCCGTTGCGGCTGGTTGAACCGGCTCAGGCGTTGCCTGTCTGCCTGAGTAGAACGCAGCTTCCATTCTTTCAGCGTTCAGTCTGCGGTCATCGTCGATGATATGGGAGTAAACATCCGCTACCATCTTGACCTGTGCATGACCGGAATCGCCTTGAACGGATTTCATATCGCCGCCGTTCAGCTTCAGCTTGTAAGTGATACTGGAATGTCGGAGACTATGGAAAACCACTTTCGGCAGTCCCTTCTCCTCAATCAGCTTATTGAAAGCACGGTTGATAACCTGCCCCTCAATCGGCTTGCCATTGGAAGAACAGAAAACCAGATTGAAGTCTACGAACTCGTCACCGAAAAGGTCTTTCAGTTCTTCGATGTCAGCCTTTCGCTGTACCAACATTTCCGCTACGGTTTTCGGTAAGAACACCTTGCGGACACTTGTTTTGGTCTTAGGAGTTTTGAGAACCAATGCGGTATGCGTACTGGCGAAGGTCGGTGGGAACTTGAACATGATGTCCTTACCGTCCAGATCTGCCATCGCTTCACGATTTACTCTCTGCAACTCCTTTTCAACGAAGATGCTTGCCTGACCAAGTTCAATACTGGTGGGGGAAATGTCAATACAGTCCCAGGTAAGCCCCAGAAGCTCGCCCATTCGCAGGGAACAGGAGAAGGCAAGGTTAATAGCCAGACGAAGAATATCATCGTCACAGGCTTCCAGAGCCTTCTGGAGCACTTCTGCTGTCCAGATATCCCTGGTCTTGTGTTCTTCTTTCGGCAGCGTAGCGTGCTCCACAGGGTTTCTGGTCATCAATTCCCACTTGACCGCTTGATTGAAAGCATTTCGCAATGTCTTGTGAACCTCTCGGACAGTATGCGGAGTCAGATATTCTGTACGGGCTTTTACATACTTAGAAGAAACCGCTTTGACAGAAAGCAAATCTCGGTAATACTTGTCCATGATTCTCGGCGTGACATCCTCCAGCTTCATATCACCGATGAGGGGACGAATATAGTTTGCAATCAGGCTCTTTCTGCTTTCATAGGTAGACATCGCCCAGGTGTTCACACCATAGATTGACATATACTCATCCAAAAGATCATTGACGGTTTTAGCAGAAGGGGGAATAAAGGTTCCGGACTCCTGCTCATATTCAACCTGCAACTTCCTTTTCTTTGCTTCGGCATTCGTTTCAAAGGTTTCCCACTTCTGACGCTTGTTGCCGTTCTCATCGGTGTATGTATAAACCACAGAATACTTCTTTTTTCTCTTAACGATAGATGCCATGTAATCAGCTCCTTTCCTGTCTATCTTCCGCTAACTGGTAGCGGGTCTGATTGTGATACCATTTTTCAAAGCTCTCTTTGGTAGCTCGCTTATACCTGCCAACCTTGATAAGCTCAAAATCTTCATTGGCAACGATATAGTAAATGGTCTGACGATGTACCCCAAGCATTCTTGCCATTTCCGGCAGACCGTAGGTGGATGCCATAATATCTGCATCCAGTTCCTGATCCTCTACCGTGCGGTAATCGGTTTGAGAAGCATACCATCTTTCAAAGCTCTCCTTTGTCACTCTGCGCTTGCCCAGGACATCGACCACATCAAAATGCCCTTTGGCAACCAGTTCGTAAGCAGTCGCTTCTTTCAGCCCAAGGCGCTGTCCAAGCTCCTCCATTGAATATGTAGTTTTCTTCAATTCCTCGCCGGGAGGGGTTCCATCGACCTTCTGGTATTTGAACTGATTGGCATACCATTCTTCAAAGCTGTCGATCATCACCCTCATGGTGTTGCCGACAAGAATGGTTTTGAAGTAATTCTTCTTAATGAGCCAGTATGACTCCGTTTTACCAAGACCGAGCATCCTGCCCATTTCCAGAACAGACATACTCGTGCGTTTTCTCATTTCCGCCATCGTACAACCTCCTATGTAAAAAATGTAGCCATGTGTTTCTTGTCATGGCTACATTTTATCGAACTCTCAATATGTTTTGAAGTTTGTCGCCGGGTTGTACGACGCCCTTGACAAATCTTACATTTGATGATCCAACCACTCATCAAAACTCTTTTTGGAGATTCTGATACTGCCACCGATGCGGACGCTATGGAAAACTTTCTTTTTCACAAGGTTGTATGCGCTGGTTCTGCTGATGCCCAGAATATCCTGAATCTCATCAACCGTATAGGTTCTCTTATCAAACTGAACTGCGTTAGCAGCCATCGCTTCTTCGGTGCGCTGATTCATGGCAGCGATTCTTTCTTCAAACATTTATGTTCACTCCTTCGCTCTCTTTGCTTTATGTTTTGGGGAACGCTTTTTCAGCTGTTCCATTGCCAGGCTGACAGATAAGGCTTTCTCAATCGCTACCATTTCACGGGGCGTTACCTTACCTAAGTAATTATCAATCCTGCTTTTATCAATGGTACGAATCTGTTCCAGCTGAACAACGGACGCTTCTTTGAATGCAGGATTGTCGTAAATAACAAAGTGCGTCGGCATATTCGCTTTCTTATGGATTCTGGTGGTGACCGTTGCCACAATCAATGTGGGAGCGTGTTTATTACCGGTATCGTTCTGAATGACGATAACCGGACGGATGCCGCCTTGTTCCGACCCAACTACCGGGTCCAGCTTGGCGCAATAAATATCACCACGGCAATATACCCAATTTTCTTTCATCATGTGCCATGACCTCCTTTCGTTGGCTATGTAATAACTGACTGCCAGAAAGGAATCAGGCAGTCAGTCCAAAAGTCTATGTGTCCCATATTTGCCACGCACCCCTGGGAAAGAGGGCTTACGCCCTCAGGGAATCACCGAACGACTGATTGCGAATCAGTTCCATAGGAATCTAACCTCTGCCGGGTTCTCCGCCAGCTCCGTAGAGAAGTATCTTTAATCCTGTTGCTTTCATGGCCGTATTGGGAGCAACCCAATATTTACAAGCCAGTATTGATCGCTGGCATCGGGAGAGAGACAAGCGCTTAATTTATAGAAGAAAGTCGTTCTGTTTCTCTATCCGATACGTCTCGGCGTACCGCTGATGTGGCTGATGCTCTCGCACCGGCAACAGGAACGTATTCGATGACTGTGTATTCAGTTTTCAAGGATCAAGCAGCCGATTTTCTTTGGCTGTATCTAAATTGTACCTGTTCCTCATGCAAGTTTTTATTGCCTCGTAGGTATAGTTTTGAGGTTATTCACGACCTAAAAATATGTAATCAAGGGTTGTCTCAAAGCGCACAACCAGTTCGATTGCCAAATCAATAGAGATACCTCTGTTGCCGGTTTCAATTCGTGCAATGGTGTTTGCGGCAACACCTAACTGCTCCGCAAGCTGTTCCTGTGTAAGCCCATGTTCCTTTCTCAAGGCTTTAATTCTTTTTCCGCTTTCAACCAAGTCGTAATACATTTTCGTTCCTCCGTGTTTTTGAATTTGTGAAGTTGCAAAATCAAAAACAGCGGGAGGAGATCGTGCCCGATTCTCAATACCCTTTGCCATCTGCCTGTCCTCCTTGCAGGCATAAAAAAAGAGCCGGAGTAAATTACTCCAAGCTCTCGTTCATGCCTTTGTGTTAATTATGGGGGAAAATAGGCAGGTATAAAAAAAGCCCCGTACCCATTACAGGCACGAGGCGTAACTCTCTCTATTCAATTTTATGCCGCTATCTCCCAGCATAGCCATTTTAACACTGGACAAGTCGGACTTTCAGTAGGGGAACCGTCGTATTTTCATCGGATTTTAGTCGGACTAAAATCCTGTCTTAGCATTCACAATAACACAATGCTTCTTCCTCCCGGGCACTTTCCAGGAAATCTTTCAATTTAGGAATGGCTGTTCCCCAAAGTGACAGACCAAATAACAGTATCGCTTCTTTCTTTCGGTCATAGTAGGTGCTGCGTTCCATATTCAAAACCTCCAGCATTTCTGATTCCCTGTACTTGAAGCGGTTGAGATATGCCTTTGAGATAATCTCACAGTACAGAGCGCCTTTATCTGGATATTCTCTGATTTTCAACATAGCCATATCTACCAGTTCAATGATCCACTTTGTCTCAAATAAGCTGCGAATGCGTTCTTCAAATCGTTCTCTCGCTTCATCCGGAGCAAAGTTCTCCAGATAAATCAATGCACCATCTAAGCTGTCACCGTAAGTACAAATAAGGGTATCACATACATCATTCGCACGATCAATGGTAGACCAGCACACCTCTCGATATATGGATAAAATCAGCTTTGCTCTTTCATACAGAACCTTCTCGTCAATGTTCTGCATCCGGCAAAGCATTCGAATACTGCTTAATACCTGTGTATTATATCTGCTCATTCAGAATCTCCTTTCAGCCTAATCCATAAAATAAGAATTCCTTTCTAACTCCTGTCACTTGGCTAAAGGGAAACAAATACCATGGGACAAGAATGACTATAACTTCCGATATTTGATTAAAATAACAGAAGTGAAATCGGAAGTTCTTGACTTTATAAAAGTTCCGATATATAATTAAGTGGAATTAAAACTTCTGTTATGATTCTTATTATAGCATTTTCCAGAAGTTTGTCAACAAATAATCGGAAGTTACGAATAAATATTTTTTGAAAGGAAGGATACTACCATGACATTTGGAGAAAAAATTAAAGAAGCTCGTTTGGCTATGAACCTATCTCAAACGGAGCTTGCCCAGATGACCGGCATTTCCGAAAGATCCCTTTACACCTATGAGCAGCTCGGAACACTCCCCAGAAAAAGCAACATCAGAAAACTTGCTGAAGCACTGCATATCTCTGTGTCCTATCTTTTGGACGAATCTGAAACGGATAGCCAGAGCCATATAGATCAGGATATGTTTATTTTAGAGGCAAAGGAAAACTTCGGTTCAAAAGGAGCAAAAGAAGCTCAGGAAGTGTTGGGTCGTGTAAATTCTCTGTTTGCCGGTGGAGAATTGGACGAGGACGCAAAAGATGTATTCTTCCAGGCGATTATGTCAGTTTATATGGACTCTAAGAAAACAGCACGGGAAAAGTACACTCCGAAGAAATACAGAAAGCATAAAGATAAAGAGTAAAATCCTCAAGCACAGAATATGTTTTCTGTGTGCGATTCGGAGGTGAAGCAAATGAAAACGGCAGAGCATATCATTGAAACTGTCGATAAGCTTGTGCGAAAATATCACACCAGAGACCCTTACGAGCTATGTCAGCTGTTAGGTATCAAAATCCACTATTACGATTTACAGAAGAAATTGAAGGGCTTCTTCTATTACCAGTCCAGACAAAAGAATATCGTGATAGATCACAATGTGAACGGTATCCTGGAGCGTATATTAGTCGCACATGAATTAGGACACGCTGTCCTGCATACAAAAATCGCTATGATGCACGGCTTTCAAGAAATGGAAGTTTTTGATGATAGATCAATCGAAGAAAATGAAGCAAACTTCTTTGCGGCGGAGCTTCTGTTAGAAGATGGGAAAGTCCTGGAATGCCTTTCGGAACACACATTTTTTGAAACGGCTAAAATGCTCTATGTACCGGCAGCATTATTAGACTACAAATTCAGCCTGCTCCACGAAAAAGGAGAGCTGGTAAATTCGATGTATATTCGTAAAGCAGATTTCCTGAAAGAAGATCTTCATGCCTACGATAACGACATTGGTTATGGCGATATATGAATATCTATTTTTATATCTTTACAGAAAAAGTCCACCAGTACGATGCGTAGTGCATCATGACTGGTGGACTTTTTGCTTCTTAAAGAATCAGTATATTGTGCTGCAAAAAAGAACCCCATAGCAGTTCACTCTGTACCGTCAATGGGCTTCTTTTTCATTATATCAATCAAGCTCCGCTTTTTTTATCATCTCTTGCTGGTCAATCAAGACATCAATCAACTTTCCTACGGTTATCAATGTTGTTACATTACACTTTTTCAGTTTTGCAGCAATCTCATTATCAATGATGCTGTCGCATTTTGCATATGGGGTATCCAGTAAAAAATAGTCAAAGTTCTTTTCCAAGACGAATGCCAGTTTTAGAAGCATTGCCAAAGAAACTTTCGTCTGTCCAACTTCAACATGGCTCATATGATTGTTCGAGCAACCAACCAACGCACCCAAATCAGCCTGACTATAACCCTTTTCCAGTCGGGCAGCTCTAATGCGCTGACCAATCTTAACGTAATCAATTTCCGGTTGCGTTTCAATCACCTCCATGCTGTGTATGATTCTGCTATACATTATAAAATGTACCAAAAATCTCAACAACCAACATCGGGTGCAAGTTGCATTTATAAATGCAATATGATAAAATTTTATAGGCAGATTGCATTAAATGATAGAATGAAAAGAACCCCAAGACGACAATATGAGCTATCTTGAGGTTCTTTAAAATAAAAAATTCGTAGAGTACATTACTCCACGAATCGCATTCTTCTCTGTTTTTTTTAGTTTATATCTTTATTTTACAAATTGTCGCACTGTTTGTCAATATGTTAGGGACATAAAACACGAGGTTTTGCACAAAAATCCATCTTAGAAAGTTCCAAAGTCACAATTTGCCGTCAGAATTATAGTCATATTGAAGGAGGTGTACCTTATGGCACGAAAAGGAGAAAATATTTACAAAAGGAAAGACGGCAGATGGGAAGGAAGATACATTAAGTCCCGATCTTCTACAGGCAAAGCCAATTACGGTTATGTTTATGCAAAGTCATATCGAGAAGTCAAGGCAAAACTTATCAGTCAAAGTTCGTGCACGAGTAATTCTGTCACTGTCGATCCAGAAATTAGCTCAGATCAATTTGAACAGGTTGCTATGGAATGGTTTCAAGCTATATGTCCTAAAGTGAAGGAATCTACAAGCAACAAATATAGGAATCTTCTCAGCTCGTATATACTTCCTGTGTTCGGAAGCAAACAATTGCGTGATATAACACACGAGTTTATTGAAACGCAGTGTAATTTTTTCCTTGTTTCTGGTGGATTAAAGGAGAATGGACTTTCCTCTAAAACTGTTTCAGATATTTTATCTCTAATTCGAAATGTCTTACAATTTGCCACCCGAAACGGGAAAGCCATTTCTTGTGACGCACGATCTATACAGATAAAACGTCAAACGAAGGAAATGAGAGTTTTGAGTCGTGCTGAACAGGAAAAATTATGCCAATACTTGTATTCTAATCTTGATTCCTGCAATATTGGTATATTAGTATGTTTATTCACTGGTCTCAGAGTAGGTGAAATTTGTGCGTTACGATGGGAAGATGTTTCATTCTCAGATTACACAATCCACGTGCATCAAACGCTCCAGAGAATCCAAGATAGAACCAACAGTGAATACAAGACAAGGATTGTTGTTACCACACCAAAAAGTGCTTGCTCCATCCGTACTATTCCAGTACCCCATGGCTTAATGACTATTCTTACAGCACACAAAGCTTCTTCTACTGGCTACATCCTAACCAATAGCGATCAGAATCCATTAGAACCAAGAACCATGCAAAATCATTTTAAGAAGGTATTGAAAAACAGCGGAATCACCTCCGCAAATTATCACTCGTTACGTCATACATTTGCTACAAGGTGCATAGAGCTTGGATTCGATGTAAAAAGTCTCAGCGAAATATTGGGTCATGCCAGCGTGAATATTACAATGAATCGCTATGTACACCCATCCATGGATTTAAAAAGAGAAAATATGCAACGGCTTTCTGATTTATTAGCCGTCAAATAAATTGTCAACACCGTCAAATAATGCTGAGTTTTCAGTGTTTGGCGGTGTTTTTTCGTGGAGTAATGTACTCTACGAAAGAGTATACCCAGGAGGAGATTTATTGATTCAATTTGTAGGGCGAGATGCTT
>NZ_JBBMEK010000135.1:0-8636 GCF_040096555.1 Coprococcus intestinihominis
AAATGCCATTTTCTGCAATTCTCCCAATCCCCATGACTTCCTGAAGATATTTCGGGGATTTTACTGCTTTATCTGCTTTTTTTAACTGGTCAAACTTATCTGAAAAAATTGACAATCTCTAATTTCCTCCTTTCAGGCAGATGGGACCACAAACACAGCAGCTTCCATCTGCCGCTACATGTCTGTGTATCCCTCTCCTGAAATGGAGAGCAGGCGCTATTTCACGCCTTGATTGAATATTCTGGTCAACGGTACATCTTATACCACACCGCTGCTGCCGCACCAAGTACAATCATCACTACCGTTACGATTCCCATACGGATTGCCTTCTTTTTCACCACGTTGACATCACCACCTTTCTTCTCTTTTTTCTGTTCCTTTTTCCTTTGCTGTACTTCCCGTTCTTCTTCCTGACGGGTTTCCATATAAATCTGTTTCAGTTCCTGCACCGATTCCGTAGAGCCATACACCAAAGGGCGGTTAAAAAAGGAAAAATAAATCATCTTCCCTGCAAACTGCCAGAATGTCAGCCCATGATAGTTATAAAACCCAGTCAGTGCCAGAGGTACAACAAAAGGGGTTGCCACATAACAGCTCAAAGTAATCCCGATTTTTTCATACAAAAGCAGGACAATCCCAGTTCCTACGCCCAATGCCAATGCCGAAAACAAAAACTGTTTTGCTGTAAGTCCTAGAACCAGGGATTCTTTATAATGCTGTAGGTCCTCACTTAATTCAATCTCCATACATAACCTCCTGTATCTGTTTTTTATCTGCTCTGTCTTCGCTCTTCCTGCATGGTTTTCTGTAATCCATGTTGATTGCAAAAGGCGGCAACCCCAGCCTGGTCAAACTTACGCAGCTCCTCCAGATGAAATTTCACCACCGCGTACTGCCCCATACCGGATTGTGCCTTCCAGGGAAGCAAAGTTCCCAGTCCATGCTCCTGAATAAATTGGATATTTTCCTTACTAAAATCACCGCTGATACAGGCAGTTCCAGGTTCCAGGCAATATCCGGGAAGGTTTACGGTCAAATCTGAAAACGGTTCCCACGCCCCATCTTCCTTACTATACAGTTCCACATAAAGGTTCTGGTTCATTGCGTAATAATCTACCCGCAATGCCAGTTCTTCGGTTCCATACGCCCATTGAAAATCTGCTGTTTTGATTTCCTTTTGAAATTCTGGATTTTTTACTTCTCCCCGTTCCTGGTATGCCTGCTCATAGGCTGCATATCCCTCCGGGTCTAATTTCTTTAAAGTTTCTTCCTGAAATTCAAACAGTGGATATTCCATACAACCAGAACAGCAAATTTCTTCTTTTAACTGTCCAAGCCCGTTTTTTTTGACAAATTCTACGATCTGCTCCAGATCATAGCCTGGGAGCAAAAAGGTCTGGTTCTTTTCCAGCGGAATTCCCATATCTGTGGTCAATTCAAAAAGTTTCCATATCTCTTCCTCTTTTTCCGTAAACACACAAACTTTGATGTTTTTATCAGCCGGATAAGTTGCAACTTCCAGCCAGACCTCATAGATCTCCCCATTGCCAAAATCCAGGCTGAGTTTTTCTTCCTGTTCCATTTACATATCCTCCCTTCTTACCGGCTCCTGCTCTTTGCAGACAGAAGCCTTTCTTTTCCCTTTTCAAAATATTCTTCATTAATTTCAATGCAGATTGCATTCCGTTCATTTAAAAGTGCTGCTTCCCCCAGGGAAAACGAACCTGCAAACTGATCCAGTACCCACTCCTTTTCTTCTGTTACAAATCCAAGGATCTGCTGCAAAAGTTGCACTGGTTTTTCTGCCTGATGAATACGGGAGTTTTTCCCTGGCGGTTCAATGTCAAAGACCGTTGGAAGCATTCCCCTGGCGCCTGACATATAGTGGGATATTCCTGGCTCCGCCTTATCCTTTTTCGCATCTGGGCGTAAATTCCTGGCTTTTCCTTTCGTAAAAAATGCAATCTCTTCCGTATTTTTAGATTTTCTTCCCGTATTGGCAACGAAATTTCCTTTTTTCCAGGCGACTTTTGCATAATATTCAAGTCCTGCTTCTTTCGCCATTTTTTTCATCTGATAGAGGTGTTCATAATTTTCCCCATTTTCTTCCGGCATGAACTCTACCAGAAAACACCCTTTTTTCAACACCCGGTATTTTTCATCAAAGTCTTCCTGCGTATATTGAAAACATTCATAGGCGGCAAAATCCCGGTTTCCCCCTTTCAGGCTTTTTTTCAGGTCATAAGCATGGTCTGTAATAATGGCATCTATACTGTTATCTTTTAAAAAGCTCAAATCCCTTCCATTTCCCTGAACCAGCATACAAGTTACCTCTTCTCCGTCCTGTTCTTTGGTAACCGTATAGACTCCTTTGGCTATCCTGGAAAAAAGCCCCTTTTCTATTCCCTCATAAATTCTTGCCCGGATACTGGGTTCTTTTACCTCTTTTACCTGTTCTACACAAGCCACTGCTTCTTTAAGGCTGAAGCATTCTGCGTCCTGAAAATATTCAAATAGTGTCATCTGTATCCCTTTTTCCTGCACAATCCTTTCCTCCTACAATCCCAGTGCCCTGGAAGTCAGGTTCTGCGCTCCTTTTACAGTGCCTACCGTCAGCGCAACCGTAAAGGTCATTTCCCCCAAATAAATCAGGGTTTTGGCCCAGTCCTCATAATCTCCGGTAAAGGTCGGAAGTCCGGAGGAAATAAACTGGTTACACAAAAGGATTGCCAGCGCCATTGTGACTGCCTCAAAAACGACACTGATAAAATATTTCATATAGGCTACAAAGGTATTGCTAAGCCCCCGGTTTCCAGCCAGGGTACTGCTGGCAATCGCCCCAAAAGGTACAATTACCATAATTTTCAAAAAGCGGAAATAAACATTGTACAGCAGGAAGAAACCACAGATAATAACGATTAAAGACAGGAAAACAGCAAGTATCAGGAACACGATACTGGTTCCAAATCCCAAATCTTTGATCACTTCTGCCTGCGCCGGGTCAATGGATAACTCCACACTCTGGTTTTGCCCCAAATGCCCCACCAGGTTTCCACAGGAAGTAAACAGGGCTTTCATAATGGTAATGTTATAAGATACCAGCCACTGTGCAATGGCAACCCGGATAAACATACGGAGGATTGCTTCAAACCGAATTTCTTCCCGGATATCTACCGACTCTGCACAAAACCCAATGACGAAAAAAAGGACTACCAGGGCAGAGCCTATCCCAACAAAAAGGGGTTCAATCCCTTCAATGATCCCCCAGGGCCCGCCTCCTTTGAACCCGGTAGGGGACTGTCCTAAAAGTTCAAATACGAGGCTGACCTGGTTATTCCAAAATCCAAACACGATTTCCAAAAGTGCAAGGATCGCCTCTCCTAAATTAAACATCACTTCACCTCTCTTCTTATCTGCTTATCTCAAAAAGAAGAATGGTTTTAGCTAATTCCCAGGAAAGTAAGAACGGAGGAAATGGCTGCCATAATAAGCCCTGCAACAATTCCTTTAATGGCACTGTTCATAGAAGAACTGTCCTGCTGTTGGTAAGCCTGTGCAAATTCCATCACGTTTTTTGCCAGGATAATCACACCCACCGCACCGATAATACTGATCACCAGTGTCTTTAAATTCATAAGCGGCTGTGTTACGTCACTTACCCCGGAAGCCATGACAGTCTGGGGGAACAGGGAAACAGTGGCAGCGCTTACTGCCAGGACTCCCAGTAGAGATTTTTTCAAGCGGTTCTGTTTCTTTCTGATAACCTCTTTGATCTTCATATCTTTTTACTCCTTTTCATGTGATTGATACCGCATTACGCAAAAAGACAGATTTTTGAAAACCTGCCCTGCGTAATGCAAAAACTACAGGTTTCCAAAAATCTGCCTTCTTTAATCCGAGGCTGTTTCTTTTGTAAATTTTTTACGGATTTCCTTCATCTTTTCAGCACTGTTTTTTGTATCTGCCATTTGAAGGATTTTATCATACGAAATTCCAGCACCAATGGCAAGCATGATTTCTCCCAACTGTTCCTCATTATAAACATGGCTTTCTAATAATTCAGAAAGTTTTTCTTCCTCTGTCTGTACCGGTTTTTCCGTTTTCTTCGGCGGCCTCACCTCCTCTACCGTTCTCTTCTTCTGGTTCTCTTTCAGCTCTTCCTCCGAAAAAATCTTCTTAGGAATAGGCTCATAAGAAAAAATTTCATCAAAAGACAGTTCCACAATCTGAACATCTTCTCCCTGTTCCTTTTTCTTCTTATAATAATCCAGGGATTCTTCACTTAAAATCTGTACCGCCTGTTTTTGGGCAGCCATTCTGTCATGGATATAAGGCGCAGCCCCGCCATCTTCTGTTTCCGAAAATCTGGAGTGTGCAAAAGTATTGTATTTCTTATCAATAATAGGATCACAACCCCTGATTAACAAAATACACTCTGAGTTATCCAGCTTTCGGGTTTCGTCCGGTGTCAAAAGCTCACGCCCCAGCACATCATAATTCCGGGAACTGCTCCCTTGCCGGCCTTTGGTTTCCCCACTGCTTTTTTTATCAATGGTTCCTTTTCCCAGGGACTCACTGATATACTTATGCGTGGACTGTTCATTCCCACCAAGATATACCAGAGAATCACAATTACCCGGTATGGTTTCCCAGGTTTTCTCAAACAAAGCCTTGATCTGGGCAAGGTTTTGGATAAAAATGGTACATGAAATATTCCTGGAACGCATGGTACTAAGGAGGCTGCAGTAGTCATCTGGCAATGGCACGTTGGCAAATTCGTCCAGCATGAAATTCACGTTAATGGGAAGTTTTCCATTATAATGGAAGTCTGCCTGGTAATACAATTCCTGGAAAATCTGGGAATAAAGCATACCAATTAAAAAGGCATAACTCTTATCCGAATCCGGCGTTACACAAAAAAGTGCAGTCTTCCGGTTTCTGTCCCCGTCAACACCAATCCCAATCTCCTCAATCTCCATTTCATCATGATCCAGAATCCGCAAAATTTGTGGGTTCTGTAACAATCCCAGCCTTGCATTTGCGGAAATGATGATACTCCTTACCGTATCTCCGGCACCCCGTACCACTTTATTATACTGGATTAAAGCAGGGTGGTTGCTTCCCTTTTTTCTCTCCAGTCTGCGGAAACGCCGGTCTAAATCAGAAGGGGAACCGTCTGCATGGACTTCTGCCTCATTCAAGAGCTGCAAAACCATACGGAAATTCCTTTTCTCCATTTCACACTCCTGCCACACATAAAGAAAAATGGCCTGCAAGTACAAAGACTCGGCTTTCTCCCAGAATGGATCACTGGGCTGTGCGTTTTTCGGAGTGGTATTATTGATCAGGTTAGTAACCAGTTTTACAATATCTGTTTCAGAGCGGATATAGCGGAATGGGTTATATCCGTTAGACTGCTCCATTTCCACCAGGTTCAGCACCCGTATCCGGTATCCATGCGCTTTCAGCATACCTCCGCAGCATCTTAAAATCTCCCCTTTGGGATCTGTAATGATCTGGGAAGCCCTGCTTAACTGAAGGAGATTGGGTTTCACCATGAACAAGGTTTTTCCAGCGCCGCTTCCTCCGATTACCAGGACATTTAGGTTTCTCCTGGTCTTTCTGGTATTCATGGACAGCCTGACATTCTGGGATAAGATCAGATTATTGTGTTCATCTTTATCCGCAAACTGCTTTGCCACCTTTTTCGGATCTGCAAAAACAGCGGTACCAAATTCCTGTCCCGGCATATAGTTTTTCCGGCTGGTTACATACATGACCATACCGATCACATATACAAAAATCCCCAGAATGATTGCTTTTAAGGAAGTTTCGTTCCAATAATTGGCAAACGGGGCTGCCATCACCTGATCCAGACGGTTTAAAAAATAATTGATATCCTTTCCGGGCTGATAACACACGTTCAAGAGATAACCTCCATAGCCGGAAGCTATGCCACCAATAAGATACATGCCCCAGGACTGTTTCTTCTTTTTCTGAATTGCTCCGGTTCTCTACCTCCTTTGCCCCTGTATGGTTCTTCTCCCTGCTTCCAGGTTCTGTTGTGCCTTCCTGTAATTCTGCTCCCTTCTTCTGCGTATCTTTTCCTGCTCCTGTCTGGCACGTTCCCTGTGTACCGGGTCATAGCTTTCCCTATATAAATCTTCCCCCGAAGTTTTTCTAAGAAAACGGTCCTCCAGGTCTAAAATTGCATACTCCTTCTTCTTTTCCAATCCTGCAAAAATCGTCTTATGGTCATTAATCCAGCTAATTTCCGATTTATCCAGCCAGATAAATTCATTCTTACGGTACGGAATCCTGGTTTTGATATGATGCTCTGTTTCTTCATATACCAGCTTCTGGTCTATGGTAATGGCATTCACACCTGGATTGTTCCGTTTCTCCTTTTGGATACGCCGAATGACCTGCATCTTTTCTTCTGTTTCCTGGCTGCTTCCAGTGCTGCGTCTTTTGGCTTCCTCTTCCCCAAACAACTGTTTCCACTGCTGGGAATCTACCAATTCTTCAACCTGTTCCGGTGTCCTGGTCAGTGTCACCGTACCTTCCTTCCCTTTTTCCAAAATCCCCTGTTCTTCCATGTAGCAGATAATCGGCCAGATCTGAAGCCAGGTCATATTCAGACGGGAACGGACATTACTGATCTTCTCCACCTGGTTTTTCGCCAGCTCCCGCGCAACCAGTTCACACTCCTTCGGCTCCGGCAGGGCAGGCTTTTTTACTTCTTCTACCAACTGCTCTACCTTATCCGGCTCTGCATTTTCATAGTATTCATCTAACGTCCCAATATTGGAATGTTCAATTTTTGCCATCATGGACTGAATACGGGGCGCTGCCTGGGAATGGAACAAAATTTCACTCATACCGTCCTTCTCATTTAAATCCGGCAAAATGGAATATAAAATCCCATACTTATTTGCCAGGGCTTTTACCCGCTCCAGGTCTTTTGTTTCAAAACGGAAAACCTGTAAATCGCCTCCCATTTTCAGGAGCTTTTGTACAGAAGTTTTCCCTGACAGTTTTTCCTGATCCAGAACTTTTTTAAATACCGCACAAATATCTTTTACAAACTGCCAGCCTGTATTTCCCATTTTCAGAATGATTTCTGCGCCTTCAAAGGAAACTTTAATAATCTGCGCCGCATCTTGTATTTCACTCATGCGCTCCCTCCTATCCCATTGCCCTGTCCTTTTTTACTGGAACAGCCGCCTTTATTTTTCCTTCTGTAAGCATGGCTTCCAGGTCATACTGGATATTTTCCTGTTTTAAGAGAGCCTCCAGCATGTGGTTTGCTTTTTCCTTTTCATAGGTCATATACTGAAGCTGAAAAATATAATTCTCAATCTGCAAAATATTTTCCGGAACCTGAAAAAACGGTTCAAGGTAATGATAAAGAATACGCTCTTTTTCTTCCTTTCCTGCATGAGGCGCCTGTAACTGCAAAATAATTTTTTCTACCTCTTCCATAGACTCCTTATGAAAAGCAATACGGTACAAATCCTGTTTCTGCTCCCTGGTAAGAAAGGGCTGTTCCTTTTCGGCAGTTTCCAAAAGGGAAAATGTTTTTACCACATGTTCAAGTTCTGCCATTTACACACCCGCCTTCCGTTTCCGCATCAAAAGGATAATTTCCCGCATTTTTTTCATTCTCTCTGGTGAAGGGCTGTTCTCCATCACCTGAAGAATTTCTGCATCTGCCAGCCCACTTTCTACGCACTGGCGGATTTCTTCCAACTGTTCTGCGGACAGGTTATATTCCAGAATTTTCTCCACAACACTTTTGGGTACTTTTTTCCCAAGCATGGCAATCCCAAGCAGCCGGTGCTTACTTTTTTGTAGCCCTTCCGCTGTTTGTATGCTTTTTTCTTCCAATACCACTTTTGTTTCCCTGGAAGCAGCTTCTGTTTTTTCCCTGTATTTTTCTGCTTCTTTTTTCAGATCCTGAATTTCCTGCTCTTTCTTTGCCAGCTTTTCTTTTAATTCCTGTATGTTTTTATCTTTATATTGCAGGTTCTCATACAGGTCTTTAATCTCCTGGTTTTTCTCTTCAACAACATGCTCCTTTACCAGAGAGGACAAGGCTGTAAAACGGTCATTGCTTTCCCGAAACTGCTGAATGGATTGTTCCATGATCCCCATAAGATTTTTCATATAAGAACGCATTTCTTCATCTTTCGGAACTTCTTTTTTTGCCTTTGACTCTTCCAGTTGTATCCGCATGGTCCGCATACGGCTGGCCGGCAGTTCATTTCCAGCATAGGTTTTCACCTCTTCCAGATCCAGCCCGTTTTTTAAGCCCTCTACGATTTCCCGTACCTGGAACTGGTTATAATTTCCTTCACATAAAAAGTCGATTTCCCCAATCCCTTCCATAAGCCCTATGATGATTGCTTTCATCACCGGGGCTTCCTGGTTACTCTTAACTACCTTCTGGATATCCGAAACAGGAAGACCAAAATCCAGCCCCATAGAAACTGCGTCCATCTGTTCTTCTTTTAAAACTTTCCGGCATTCTTCCAGATACCGTTGTCCTTCTACTGTCATTTACCCTCCTTTTCCTCTGCCCCTCGCAGACGGTTTCCTATTCTTTTCCTTCTGCTGTGCTTCCAACTTTTCTT
>NZ_JBBMEK010000136.1:0-8540 GCF_040096555.1 Coprococcus intestinihominis
CAAAATGAATAATGGAAATGTTGAAGAATTTGACGGAATATCTTTAATTGTATGGACACAGGATAACAAAATAAAATCATTAAAAGAGTTTGGTTGCAATCTTCATAATTACAATCCATATCGAGATAGTGATATTCCCGTATTTCGAGAAGAAAAAGCAAATTGGTTTTGAGAGGACTATAAATTCAAGTTTGTCGAGCAAAGGAGGTGCTGTAACAGATGGATGAACATTCCTATGACGATATAATCAATCTGCCGAATCCGACATCGAAGAACCATCCTCGTATGTCACTTCACGACAGAGCAGCACAGTTTGCACCTTTTGCGGCACTTACAGGACACGATGCAGCCATTAAAGAGACTGCAAGGCTAACAGATGAACGGTTAGAGTTAAGCGATGAAGTCATTATGAAATTAAATGACCAATTAAATATGATTAGAGATAATATCGGCACAGAACAGGAAATATCAATAACTTATTTCGTGCCTGATGATAAAAAATCCGGAGGAGCATATCTCACGCATTCCGGCATAGTGAAAAAGATTGATGAATTTGAACGCAAACTGATTATGCAGGATGAAACAGTAATTCCGACTGAACAAATCAGCGTGATACAGGGAGAAATGTTCAAAGGACTGTATGAGTAATAGCTTGGAAAGGGCAAACAATGGAAACAAAGCCGAGAATATTATACTTAAAGAAAATATTAGAGGAACGAACGGACGAGGAACATCCGCTTTCGACGACGCAGCTAATCAATATATTGAATGATGAATACGGAATATCTGCACATAGAACGACGGTCACAAAAGATATTGCTGCACTTCAGGAGTTTGGAATGGATATTGTTACTATCCATTCTACTCAGAGCAAATATTTTGTAGCCAGCCGTAAGTTTGAATTGCCGGAACTGAAACTGCTGATAGATGCAGTGGAGTCATCGAAGTTCATTACAAAGAAGAAAAGCGAAACTCTGATTGAGAAGATACATACGATGACCAGTCCGGGGCAGGTGGCAAAGCTGAAGCGTAATAACTATGTGGTCAATCGCATTAAGCCGGATAATGAGCAGATATATTACATTATTGACGCTATAAACGACGCCATCAATGCAGGCAAGCAGATTTCTTTTCAGTATTATGATTATACTGGATTAAAGAAAAAGGTTCTGAAGAACAAGGGCGAAGTGTATAAGCTCAGTCCGTATAAACTTCTCTGGTGTGGGGACTATTATTATGTTCTCGGATATTCTGAGAAGAAAAGTAAGGTTATCAATTTCAGAGTAGACCGTATTGCTTCAAAACCTGAGATATTGGATAAGGACATTATTCCTATGCCTGATGATTTTGATATTGAAAATTACACAAAGGAAGTTTTCTTTATGTTCTCAGGCGAGAAAGTTCTTGTGGATTTACGGTGTGATAACAGTCTGATGAAAACAATGGTTGACCGTTTCGGAGAAGATGTGACAACCCTTGCGTATGATATGACGTCTTTCAGGGTACAGACCGAAGTATCAGCCAGCCCTACCTTTTTCGGTTGGGTGTTTGGCTTTAATGGAAAAGTACAGATACTTGCACCGGAAAGTGTGAAAGAACAGTACAAACAGATGATTGCACAAGCCGATGAGGGTATGCAGGAAAAAGGAAACAAAGAACAGGAAATGTAACACTCCAAAGCATACGATGTCAAGAAACGGCAGAATCTTCCCACAAAGCTCGAAGTATGAATATGCTTAGGGCGTGGAGTTTGAAGTTTATCCGTTTGTGAATACAACCGCCCCAAACTATCATTGTGAAATTTGGTTAGCCGTGAACGAAAAAGGCGAGTAATAAGGACAGCAACTGCGAGTTGCTTGTTTGAGATAATGCGTGAGACTATAATAAAGGTGTAAGGGAGGTACTGCATAATGGATACAAAACAGGTCATACTTGAACTTCGTACTCAAAAGGGAATGTCGCAGGATGAGCTTGCAGAAAAAGTTTTTGTAAGTCGTCAGGCAGTTTCACGTTGGGAAAACGGAGAAACAGTTCCGAATACGGAAACATTGAAATTGCTGTCAAAAGTATTCGATGTTTCCATAAATACACTTTTAGGCTCACCGAGAAAGCTTATTTGTCAATGCTGCGGAATGCCGCTTGAAGATGATGATATTATCGGACACAATCACGATGGTTCTTTCAATGAGGACTATTGTAAGTGGTGTTATGCCGACGGAACATATACTTACAATGATATGGATGATTTGATTGAAGTTTGTGTTAAGAATATGGTAAGCGAGAATTTCACGGAGGAACAAGCCCGTTCTTATATGAAAGAGCTGCTTCCTACTTTGGATTACTGGAAGAAATATGATGAGCTTAGTGATAACGGTCAGTTTGAAGAATTCAAGAAAAAGTTAATCAATGAAATTAACGAATTGAATGTTGACGGAATGCCAAAGGTGGAAAAACTGAATGCCCTTGTGGGAAAGTATGTGAATCTTGAGTACCGGCTTCCGAATGGGCAAGCGGCTAAGTTTTTGAATGAGGCAAAGACATATCTGGGCAATCAGCTTGAATGTGAATACGGCGGCGATAGATGTTTCGGCGTTGTTGCAGATATTGATTTTATTCTTATTTGCACTTATGAAGAAGACGGTAAGAATCCGGAACTTGTATTGTATAAGAAAAGATGAGAATAGAGAAAAATAGTAAGCCATTGGAGTTAATGATTTCAGTGCAAGCAAAGAAATTTTGAGGTGTTAGCAATTTGCGACACCTCTTTTCTTTTGCGAAAAACCTACTTGAAAAAATTTTCGTATCAGGTATAATAAAACTATCGAAAGCAAACTGCTTCCGATAGAAAAGAAAGCGAGGTGCAGGTATGAGAAGCAAGAGTCCTGAACTTATGAGTGAGATAAAAAAGTATATCGAGGATTATTACCTGCAAAACAGACAATCCCCATCGACTACAAAGATTGCGGAAGCTGTTGGCATTGCCAGAGGTACAGCATATAAATACTTGGTAGAGATGGCTGAGAAGAATATGATTGAGTACGACGGGCAGGAGATTAGTACCAATGTGACCCGTAAGTACAGTGGCGAACAGACACAGACACCGATTGTAGGTTCTATTCCTTGTGGTAGTCCTCAGTATGAGGAAGAAAATATTGAAGAATATGTATCACTTCCTACTGCTATTTTCGGCAAAGGAGATTTCTTCATATTAAGAGCAAGCGGTCAGTCTATGATTGATGCAGGGATAGATGACGGCGACCTTGTGGTTGTTAAAAAGCAGGTAGAAGCCAATGATGGCGATATAGTAGTTGCCCTTGTGGATAATCAGAATACATTGAAACGCTACTTCAGAGATGATGAGAATAAGAAAATCATTCTCCACCCGGAAAATAAGAAGATGAAAGACATCATTGTAGATGAGTGCTGCATTCAGGGTGTGGCTTGTCACATCATCAAAGAACTATAACAGAGGACAGACGAATGAGAACACTTGAAGGAATTCGCTATCTAATCAATTTGGATAGTGCGGAAATACAACAGAACTTTGCCGGAGGAGTTGCACCGCCGGACAAGGTGGAGTCGGAGGTGGACACAACTTGAGTATTTATATGTCAAGAGCCGAGTTGGAAGAAATCAGCGAAGGCTTGATAACAGCTTATGCTAATAAGTTTAGCAATCGAGTGATTCAATCCATCGACATAGAACATTTCATTACAGAATTTCTTATGTTACGAATTGAATACGCTTTTTTTGCAGAAGATGATGCAGGCAGGATTGGTTTTCTGGCAGATGGAGCAACACCACTGCTGATACATCAGGACGGAAAAATTATTCCCTTTGTTTTCCCGAAAGATACCATCGTACTTGATAAATTTCTTCTTGCTGAAAAGGAGCAGGGACGTCGCAGATTTACAATGGCACACGAAGCGTCACATCATATCTTGAGTAAGATGTATGCAATGCCGAGTGAAGGATGCTTTCATGCAGAGTATGACAGTGAGCGTAGTTATTCCAAAGAGGAACTGGCTCAGATGTTTGCGTCTGTTGAGTGGCAAGCAGATACAATGGGAGCTTCGCTTCTTATGCCGAGAAGAATTATTGAAAATGCCTTGGCGAAATATAATCAGTCAAATCCGATAAAAGTTTATGGCGATAATACCATTACTTCAAAGGATAAAGCAGTTATCCGTAGAATGGCAGCTTATATCGGAGTATCTTATACAGCCTTGGTTATCAGATTGAGAGATATGGGGCTATTTGAGTATCACAATATCCTTGAGTACATTTCCAATGAGTTAAATCTAGGAGGTGTTTCACAATGAGGTTACAGACTCAGGTAGAACCTGAAATACAAAAGAGATTGCTTCTGTCAAGAGTAGAAGCAGAAAGTCTGAAAGAGCGTGATATTCTCTGCCCGACTTGCGGGTTCAGGATACAAAGAGTTTTTTCAGACGCAACCGGACATTTGAGTGTGAAGTGTCAGAAATGCAAGAATGTCCACATTTTAAATCTTGCTTACTTCCGCAGAATCCGTAGGAACGGATATGGCAGGAATTGCAGGCGATGAAGATTACAAGTAAATATCGAAACGATTTCTAATCGAGTAAGCGGAGATAAGCAATTTATTTGCTAAACTACCAAGCACCGTACGAAGCCGGATAAGTGAAGAATAGAAGTATTCTTTGCTGTCCAGATTCGACGGTGCTTTTTTGTTGCTGTTTTACTCGATTATGCTTCGTGCAGTATTAGGTCTTTTCCCTTACTTGGGAAAGGACTTTTATGTTTTATACCGTTTGGCAGTGCCAGATAGCTGAGTACCCGTAATCTCCGAATTTTGAAACTTATCAATTTTTCAAAATTCAAAGGAGATTACGGAAATGACAAACAAACTTACATTAACAGAACAAGAAGAATTATTTGCAAAGGATTGTAAACTGATAAATCTTAAATACGAATATAACGGTTATACCGGAGATGAGAAATGGGCGATTATTACGGAATTGTCTGTAAAAGAGCTTGGGGAGAAGTATCCCTTTGTTATAGAAAGATATTCTCCGTTTGTTCATCTTTCCATTGCACAGGGAGAAGTGATTGACGATGCAAACCGAAATGAGGACAAGTATGCAAAGAGAAGCAGTCGCACACTTGACTGCTATGGATATGACGATGAAATGTCCTCACAGTTCCATAAAGAACTTGCCATTATGTTTGACGACCCATTTGAAAGAGCAGAGGAAGAAAGGCTTGAACTGGAAAGAGAAGAATTGCGTCAGTGTGAAATCAGGAAAGCAAGGATAGCACTTTCAATGTTGCAGCCACTTCAAAGGGAACGCCTTATGAAGAATGTGTGCTGCGGTCTGAGTTCCAGAGCGATTGCAAAGCAGGAGGGCGTATATTACAGCTCCGTAGATAAGTCTATTGCTGCGGCAAAGAAAAACTTTATCAAATTTTATGAAAATCTCTGATTTTGGGTGTGCATTTCATACCCCTTTGTCCAAATGAGTGAAGGGGTTATTTCATTCCGGATACGAATGACACTTTAAAAATTAGATTCTTGTGAGGTTATGTATATGAAAGAAAAAATGATTTGTCGTGGGGATTTATTCTACTATGACTTTGGAGATAACAGTGGTTCAGTACAAAGCGGAGAACGTCCGGTGCTTGTCATTCAGGCAGACGATTATAACCAGAATGCTCCGACGATTATTGTTGCAGCGGTTACAAGTGTAATCAAGAAAAGATATTTGCCATCGCACATTATTCTTGGCGAGGAGTTTGGACTGAAGAAACCGTCAATGGTTCTTCTGGAGCAGATACGGACAGTCAATAGAGAGGATTTGCGTGAATACATAGGTACGGTAGATGACGATAAACTTTTCAGGCAGATAAACGCAACTTTGAAAAAGACTTTTGGACTTTGGGTTTACAAGCCGGAGGGGAAAGAAAATATTCGTTGTCTATGCCCGAAGTGCCTGAATGATTACATCCACAATCCGGACTATATTGTAAGGCGACTTGACCCATTTGCAAAGCGAAAAGACAGATGTGATAAGTGTGATGGGGATGGTTGGGATTATGTTGTTACCGACAGATATTCATCAAAGAAAGAAAAGAGGGGAAGCAATGACAGAAAATAAAATCATTATTCCTATCTGGAAGAAGTCCAATCTTACAGTAGAAGAAGCCGCAGCTTATTGTGGTATTGGCTCAAGAAAATTAAGAGAAATGTCCGACTCGGAGTTTTGCCCTTTTGTTCTTTGGAATGGAAGTAAGCGACTGATTAAAAGAAGAAAACTGGACGAATATCTTGATAATGCGTATTCGATATAGCTGATTTGTAAAATGTGCGATGGGTCGGTTCGCATGATAGGCTCATCGCCATTTTTTAATTATCATAAGGGCAGAAAAAAACAAGGAGGTGCTTCCGTAATGGCAGATACAGAAAAGATTATCCGAAAAAAATATGATGTGCCGATATGGCATAAGTCTAATTTGACGATTGATGAAGCAGTTGAATATTCTGGCATAGGTAGAGAAAGACTGAGAAAACTAACAAGCCAAGAAGAATGCCCATTTGTTCTTCATATAGGAAATCGTCGAATGATTAAGAGGAGGATTTTTGATGAATACATTGAAAAACTTACTTTCCTTGAATGATGATGAACGCTTACTTGCCGAAGTAAGAACATATCAGGAAAAACTCATAAGCAATACTGAAAAACCGATATGGGAAAGAAAGTGGCTGACAATCGAAGAAGCCGCAGCATATTCCGGTATAGGAAGAACGAAGTTGCGTGAGTTGTCTAATCAAGCAGGTTGTCCCTTTGCAATATGGATAGGCAATAAAATCCATATTGTGAGGGAACGACTGGACAAATATATAGATAAGCAGTTTAGAATTTAGGAGGATACAATGGCGACAAAAAGAAAAGATAAATCAAGGGTTGTTCTGAAAACCGGAGAGGTTCAGAGAAAAGACGGTACTTATCAATTTAGCTGGCAGGACAGCCAGATGAAAAGAAGATTTGTTTACGCAAGAACTTTAGATGATTTGAGAGAAAAAGAGAAGCGTATTCAGAAAGATAAATGTGATGGTATTAAGACTGAAGCACGATACACAACCATTGATGAATTATTTGACCTTTGGGCAAATATGAAAAGAGGGCTGAAGAATAATACCTTTGAAAATTACAAATATATGTACAATACCTTTGTGCGACCAGTGATTGGAAGTAAAAGAATATCAACGCTGAAGAAATCGGATATTAAGAAATACTACAATTATCTTGTTGATGAAAGAAATTTGAAGCCTTCAACGATTGATAATATACATACGGTTCTTCATCAGGTTTTACAGATTGCTGTCGATGATGACTTCATCAGAAATAACCCGTCAGATAATGTGTTGAGAGAATTGAAAAAAGCACATTGTTTTCAGTCGGAAAAGCGTAGAGCGTTGACGAAACCGGAGCAGGAGCTATTTCTGAATTTCCTGAAAACCCACCCTGTATATGAACACTGGTATCCAGTCTTTGCAGTAATGATAGGAACTGGACTTCGTGTGGGAGAAGTGACCGGATTGAGATGGTGTGATATTGATATGGAAAGTGGAATGATTGATGTTAATCATACTCTTGTATATTATGACCATAGGACTAAGGGAAGTAAAAGCGGCTGTTATTTCAATGTAAATACAACGAAGACTCCGGCGAGTATGAGGCAGGTTCCAATGCTCGGTTTTGTGAGAGAAGCATTTGAACAGGAGAAACAGAAGCAGGAAGATTTAGGACTTCATTGCGAGGTCACGATTGACGGATATACAGATTTTATTTTCATCAATCGTTTTGGTCAGGCACAGCACCAAGCCACACTCAACAAAGCAATTCGAAGAATTATCCGTGATTGCAATGATGAGCAGTTTTTGCACAGTGATGAACCTGATGTGTTACTTCCTCATTTTAGCTGTCACTCGCTAAGACATACATTTACAACAAGAATGTGTGAAGCTGGAGTAAATATAAAGGTCATTCAAGACGCACTCGGACATTCAGACATTTCAACTACACTGAACATCTATGCTGATGTTACAAAGGAAATGAAAGCGGCAGAGTTCAAAGGATTGGATAGCTACTTCGTAGTATAATATTGGACTTCACATACAGAAAGAGAACATACAGAGTGTTGTGTGTTCTTTTTTCTTGTTCTGAAGCAGGAAAAGATAAGGCAGCGTTACTTTGATGTGGATTGACATTGTAAATAAGAGAAGTTATAATTTCTTGTATATGAATATGCTCTTGCATATACTACTATCGCCCTACATCATTTACATCATATTTTACATCATTTGCCCGCAAAGTGACTCAAAGTAGAGCAAAAATATGAAGTATGGGGGATAATTGGAATATGGAGAATTTAATAGTATTAACACCAGCTTGGTCGAGTATGAAAGAACCACAAAAAAGCTCCCGACAATGAAGTCCTTAGATGGTGTAAATAAGAAAAATGATGTAAATAATACAGCTTCTGAAGCACCTGAAAAA
>NZ_JBBMEK010000137.1:0-8531 GCF_040096555.1 Coprococcus intestinihominis
CATAAAACGGTTACCGAACCAAAGTGGCAAAAACCCAGTGTTTAAGCCAAAAATCGGTAATGTCCTCTTAGTTTAACGGATAAAACAAGCGCCTCCTAAGGTTGCGTTACAACGGCCACCTCAAAAAAAACTAAATAAGGGATTGCAGTTCGACTTTGATCGGGCTATAATCATATATCAGACACGTCCATATAGCTCAGCTGGATAGAGCACACGCCTCCTAAGCGTGGGGTCGGAGGTTCAAATCCTCTTATGGACGCCAGTGAACAACGCCGAAAGCCTTTGTTTTCAAGGGTTTTCGGCTTTTCTTATATAAAAAGCTACGAAAAAGCTCTTTCACTGTATGAGATAAAATTCTACTCCAAAATTTGATTTTTGACAACCCCTCCAGAATCGAACGGTTGTTATAAGACAAAATCGCCAGCTAATTTTTAGCAGAAAACGGGCTGTTCTTGCTAATGAAAATGCCCTTCCTGCTAATCAGCCCCAAAATCGTGCCAAAAATCCAGCTAATCAAAAAAGGCGGATGTTTTGAATACCATGCAGTTATAGCAGATAAAATTAAATATCGTTATGTACATAGAGCGTCTATTTGCCCCGCATTGGGGATGGATAGGCGCTCTTTTTTTATGCCCAAACCCATGGGCAAATACAAGAGATTGGAGGTGTTTTATTTGAGCAAGCCTGTTTATACCGCAGACAAGCCGAGCGACTGTCATTACTGCTACTTCTGGACGAATGGCAGAAAGGGCTGCCGTCTGGGTAGAAATAATTGCTACTACTTAATCTCTTTGCCGCCGAAACCCAAGTCGGAATGTGATGGCTGTCCCTATGGGCGAGATCACCCGTGCATTGGTTGGTGTACGAAGAAGGTTATGCGTGAAGTGGGGCTTCGTTGATATGGATGTGTATGAACAGGAATACCGCTTCTACTATTTTGCCCGATGTCCTTACGAAAAGACGGATACGACTTTCCGCAGCATTCCGCTGACAACAGAAAGTTTTCCGCAGAAAGAAGGTGGTGAAGCCGTGTGAGTTTTGATTATTTTTACGGTCAGCAATCCGATCTATTCACATTCTATCGAGTTCCGAAGGTGTTGTTCACGAACGAGAGGTTCTGGAATATTTCTGCCGATGCCAAGATGCTGTATGGCATTTTGCTTGACCGCATGAGCCTGTCTGCCAAGAATGGTTGGATAGATAAAAACGGTAGAGTGTATATCATTTTTACAATCGACGAAGCGAAGATGGCTCTGAACTGTGCTGAACAAAAGGCTATCAAGCTGCTCAGTGAACTTGAGAAGAAAGCAGGATTGATTGAACGTAAGCGCCAGGGTTTGGGAAAGCCCAACCTGATCTATGTGAAGAACTTTATCTCTGCTGTGGATTCACAACTCTTGAATTGTGAAAATCACAATTCTGGAACAATGGAAATCACAACTCAAGAACTTCCGAAATCACAATGTAATAATACTGATATTAAAAATACTGAATTTAGTGATACTGATTCTATCTTTCCTTCCGGAAATGGTGGAATGATGGACGAGAATGACCGGTATCAAGAATACTTTGATCATTTCTCGGATCAGCTTAGTATGGATTTGTTGAAGAAGGATTACCCTTACGATTCCGAAATGCTGGATAACATTCTGGAGTTGATCGTTGAAACAGTTTGCACGAAGCGACCGTTGATTCGCATTGGTGCAGAGGAGCGTCCGGCAGAAATTGTCCGCAGTCGGTTTATGAAACTGAATGCCGAACACATTCGATATGTTATGGACTGCTTCAAGGAGAACACCACAAAGATTAGAAATATCCGTCAGTATATGCTGACTACGATATACAATGCGCCGACGACAATAGACACCTACTACGATGCTCTTGTTCGGCACGATATGTCACACGGATATTTGGAAGGAGGATTTAAGAAATTGAAAATGAAGCGAGAGGAAGGAGAGTGACGATAAATGTCGAAAAAAGCAACCATCATTGCGGTGGTCAATCAGAAAGGAGGCACTGGAAAGACCACCACCACCGAGAATCTGGGCGTTGGCTTGGCTCTTGAAGGAAAAAAGGTGCTTCTGGTAGACACCGATCCCCAGGCTTCCCTGACGGTCAGTTTGGGCAATCCCTGCCCGGATGATCTGTCTCCGACACTTTCCGATCTGATGGGAAAGATTATGATGGAAAACCCTATTACTCCCGATGAAGGGATTCTTCATCATCCGGAGGGCGTTGATTTGGTGCCGTCCAACATCGAACTCTCAGGTATGGAGGTAGCACTGGTCAATGCCATGAGCCGGGAAACCATTCTCCGGCAATACCTGGATACAGTCAAACAGAATTATGATTACATTCTTCTTGACTGTATGCCGTCTTTGGGTATGCTGACCGTCAATGCGTTGGCAGCTGCCGACAATGTGCTGATACCGGTTCAGGCAGCATACCTTCCTGCAAAGGGTCTGGAACAGCTGCTTGGAACCATCAACAAGGTCAAGAGGCAAATCAACCCGAAACTGAGGATTGAAGGGATTCTTCTGACGATGGTGGACAGCCGCACCAACTACTCCAAAGACATCAGCAATCTGATTCGGGAGAGCTACGGCGGAAAGCTGAAGGTTTACAAGACCGACATTCCCCGCTCTGTCCGTGCAGAGGAAATCAGCGCAGAGGGAACCAGTATCTTCAAGCATGATCCCAAAGGCAAAGTTGCCGAAGCCTATAAAATTCTGACGAAGGAGGTGTTAAACAATGCAGAAAAAAGGCGCAAACATCAGCTTGAAGGGGTACGATGATATTTTCTCCACCGATCAATCCAGAGCTGAAGCCCAGCAGGAGCGTGTGCAGGAAATTCCGCTTTCTGAGCTACACCCCTTTGAGGGACACCCCTTCCGTGTGGTTGATGATGAAGAAATGATGAAAACGGCAGAGAGCGTCCGAGATTTCGGAGTTCTCACTCCTGCGATTGTCCGTCCTGACCCCGACGGTGGTTATGAAATCGTTTCTGGTCACAGGCGGCACCGGGCATCGGAGCTTGCGGGTAAGGAAACCATGCCTGCGATTGTTCGTGACCTGGACGATGATGCAGCCATTATTTTGATGGTTGATGCGAATTTGCAGAGGGAGAGTATCCTGCCGAGTGAAAGAGCATTTGCTTATAAGATGAAGCTGGATGCGATTAAACATCAAGGTCAACGCACCGATTTAACTTCATCCCAAGTTGGGATGAAGTTGCAGGCAATGGATATAGTCGGTCAGGAGGCAGGAGAAAGCAGAAATCAGGTACACCGTTATATCCGTCTGACCGAACTGATTCCGGAACTGCTGGATATGGTAGATACGGGTCAGATCAAATTCAATCCTGCGGTGGAGCTTTCCTATCTGGCAAGTGAAGAACAGAAGGATTTTCTTTCTGCAATGGATTATGCTCAAGCAGCTCCTTCCCTTTCGCAAGCACAGCGAATTAAAAAGCTCGCACAGGAGGGCGAGTGTACGCTGGATGCGATGTGCGAGATTATGAATGAAATCAAGAAGGGAGAGCTGGACAGAGTAACCTTCAAAACGGATTCGTTGCGAAAATACTTCCCGAAGTCCTATACCAACAAGCAGATGGAGGATAAAATCATTCAGCTTTTGGAGCAATGGCAGAAAAAAAGAGAAAAATCAATGGAAAGGTAAGGTAAAAAATGTTTACACCCAAAAACATTCAGGGCGCTTTGGAAGAACTCTACGACCTTTGCGATCCTGATTATATGGTAGATATGCTCGTAAACTACAGTGAGGAGTTCGATGATATTTCTCCTGCGCTTCTGGCAAAGTCGTTTCAGAAAAATGCCGAGATGATTAGCGAGTATCGAGTATTGTCCTCTGCTGGTGAGGGTATCGACTATCAGGGAAAGGTACTTCTGAACAGCAGAGCCGTGCGGCTTCTGTCCTATGTAGAAGATATGAGCGGCGATGAAAAAGTTCGCACGATTCAGAGCAAGGAGCTGTGGTTAGCAGAAGATATGACATTCTATGTGGTGTCCTGTATGTCTACGATCACGATGGACAAGGAAGAAGCCATTTGTCTTAACGAACACCGCAGCGTGGTTACTACGGTGGAATGCGAGGACGATATTTTCTTCGACATGGGTTCCCTGATTTGCGAACTGGACGATATTTGCTTGTTCGAGCTTTTAGCCGATGTGGATGCGACTATTTATGAACTGTAACAGGTTCATGGATGGTCGCTTTTCTTATTTCCAAAGAAACGGAGGTATCGAAACTTGAAAGAATACGATGTGAAGATCACCGAAACCTTGGAGAAAACGGTTACGGTGCAAGCAGAATCTCACGATGCGGCAGAGGAACAGGTTAGAGCCGCTTATTACAATTCGGAGTACATTCTGGACTCCGAAAACTTTACCGGTGTTGCGTTCGGCACGACCGAGGAACGGGAGGTTCAGAAAGAACAGGCAGATACCATGAATGTGTTGCTGGTAAAGCCGTTCATGTATCCGCAGGCTGTGCAGATCGGCTGTGAGCTGGAGGATTTGCAGAAAGCCGTAGGTGGCGATATTGAGGCAACTTATCCGTTCAATGAGCCGGTTGCACTGGTGATGCACGACGAAGGTAAACTCGTAGGCAAAGAACTGAACCGTGCGCTGCGTGATGATGACGGCGATATTTATGACATTATCGCCGGTGATTTTCTGGTTGTGGGATTGGGCGAGGATGATTTTTGTTCTCTGTCCCCGGAACTGATGAAGCAGTTTGAGGAACACTTTCATCAGCCTGAGACTTTTGTACGCATGGGGCGCAGCATTATGGCGCTTCCCCTGCCGGATGACATGGTGAAGAAAGAAGATGCACCTGTCAAAGCTGATTCGGTTCCCCACAAAAGTAACCCTGACCGAGATGTTCTGTAAGGAGGTTCTTATGCAAAGAAATTCGACGATTGGAGAGCTGATGGAGCGAAAGCGGATTCAGGATGGTGCCAAGGAGTACCAGGGACATACCTATATGGACTTGGCACGATTTGATGACGCCACCAAGCACATGATTATTTTCGATGTGCTGACCGATGAATCGCCTGTCGGTTGGAAAGGCGAAAGAAATCGCCTGTATTTGAGCGATGTGGGTTATCAGAAGGCTCTGGATAACCAGAAAGCTGGCAATATCAAGATTATCAGCCATGCCGCAGTTGCCAAGGGCAATCTGTATTACGACCACAGAGATATGGCACGATAATCTGTTCACTCTACTGCTTGCAGGAGGTGATGAATCATGCAGGAAGAAGTTGAAAACAGAACAGTAAACCTGGCGATCAGCACAACCAAGCTGACGGGGCGCACTATCATTGCCGGTATCCGCAAGTATTTGCAGCACCGGGAAAAAGTGAAGATGAAAAAGGCACGAGACCCTGCCGTTCATGGAAAGCAATCCGTGAAACAGCTTTTGGGACAGAATCAGGGTGCTACGAATGTTGAGATCGACAAAGAGAGTATCCGTGATTTTGAAAAGCTCGCCAAGAAGTATGGCGTGGACTTTGCCGTAAGAAAAGATAAGTCCGTTGATCCTCCCCGGTTTCTTGTTTTTGTCCGTTCTAAAGATGCAGATGCTTTGGATGCAATCTGCAAGGAACATCAGGCAAGGGCATTAACCAAGAATGAAAAGCCGAGCGTTCTGGCGCAGCTGAAGAAGTTCAAGGAAATTGTCGCAGCGATTCCGAAGAAGGTTCGAGAGAAGAAACAGGAGCGTGATCTGTGATGGATAAGAGAAAAATGAAAAAGCTCCTGATTCTGAATTTACCGTATTTTCTGGTAGGGTTGTTCGCTACGAATTTAGGAGAAGCATGGAGATTGGCTGAGGGGGCAGATTCATCTGCGAAAATCCTCAGCTTTTTTCATGCCCTTCCGATAGCCCTGAACAATCCGTTTCCCAGCTTTCACCCGTTGGATTTGCTGATTGGTATTCTCTGCGGCGCAGGACTTCGGCTGGCTGTCTATCTAAAAGGCAAAAACGCAAAGAAGTACCGACACAATGTTGAGTACGGTTCTGCTCGTTGGGGAACGGCAAAAGATATTGAGCCGTTTATTGCACCAAAGTTCGAGGACAATGTGATCCTGACGAAAACGGAGCGGCTGATGATGAGCAATCGCCCGAAGAATCCTGCCAATGCCCGAAATAAGAATGTTCTGATTATCGGCGGTTCGGGTTCCGGTAAAACTCGCTTTTGGTTGAAGCCAAACCTTCTCCAGATGCACAGTTCCTATGTGGTCACTGACCCGAAAGGCAGCATCGTGATTGAGTGCGGCAACGCCCTTTTGAAGCATGGCTACACCATCAAGATTTTCAACACCATCAACTTTCAGAAGTCGATGCACTATAACCCATTTGCCTATATCCATTCAGAAAAAGACATTCTGAAACTGGTGACAACGCTGATTGCCAACACAAAGGGTGATGGAAAAGCCGGTGATGAGTTCTGGACGAAGGCGGAAACGCTGCTCTACTGTGCCTTGATCGGATATATCCACTATGAAGCTCCGGTTGAGGAACAGAATTTCTCCACCCTGATTGAGTTCCTGAACGCAATGGAGGTGCGGGAAGATGATGAGGAGTTCCAGAACCCGGTGGATCTGATGTTTGAAGCCCTGGAAAAGAAAAAGCCGAATCACTTTGCAGTCCGTCAGTATAAAAAATACAAGCTGGCTGCCGGCAAGACCGCTAAGTCGATTTTGATTTCCTGCGGCGCTCGTCTGGCTCCTTTTGATATTCAGGAGGTCAGAGATGTGACTGCCTATGACGAGTTGCAGTTGGATACTCTCGGAGATAAGAAAACGGCGCTCTTTCTGATTATGTCAGATACGGATGCGACGTTTAATTTTTTGATCTCCATGATTTACACACAGCTGTTCAACTTGTTGTGCGAGAAAGCAGATGATGTGTACGGCGGCAGACTGCCGGTTCATGTGCGCTGCTTGATTGATGAGATGGCAAACATCGGTCAGATTCCCAATCTGGAAAAACTGGTAGCGACAATCCGAAGCCGTGAAATATCGGCTTGCCTTGTTCTCCAGGCACAATCACAGCTGAAAGCCATTTATAAAGACAATGCCGATACCATCATCGGCAACATGGATTCCCGAATTTTCCTGGGTGGATCTGAGCCAACCACGCTCAAAGAACTGAATCAGGCATTGGGAAAAGAAACTATCGACACCTACAACACCTCCAACACCAGAGGTAACAGCCCGTCTTACGGCTTGAATTATCAGAAGTTAGGCAAAGACCTTGCGAGCGTAGATGAGCTTGCGGTTCTGGATGGCAGCAAGTGTATTTTGCAGTTGCGTGGTGTCAGACCGTTTCTTTCTGACAAGTACGATCTGACGCAGCACCCCAATTATAAGTACACATCAGACTTTGATAAGAGAAATGAGTTCAACATTGAGCAGTTTCTGAGTCGAAGGTTGAAGCTCAAGGCAGGTGATGAGTTTGTGGTAGTCGATGCGGATTAAGGAGGTTTCTGTTTGGAAAATCTGAAAACGGTATCTGCCCTGGTTAAGAACATCTTGGAACACGACCACAAGGCAAGAAATACCGACAATCATTTGTACCTGATGGTACTGGAACACTATTCCGGTCTGCGTGGCATCGACATTCATGCCATGACGGTTCCTGTGTTTTTGAAGGAACTGGATAGACGCAGCTTTCCGGGGTTTGAAACTGTCCGCAGAAGCAGACAGAAAGTGCAGGCAACCTACCCTGACCTTGCTCCCAGTGAAGCCGTAGGCAAGCGCAGAGCAAAAAATGAGGTTGTATATCGAGAATTTGCAGAAAGCGAGGTGTAAAAAAAATGACTTGGTGGATCACGGATACCTCTATTGGGCAGCGATTGAAGTTCGTTAGACGATTTCGCCGCCTTACCCAGAAAGAGCTTGGACTCCTGATGGGGTATTCCGAGAAAACAGCGGATGTCCGTATTGCTCAGTATGAGAAAAACGCTCGAACCCCTAATGCAGAAACCACAGCGAAACTCGCAGAGGTTCTGAAGGTTTCACCTGTCGTTTTTTCACCGACAATCTGTGCTTCTCGTGAAGATTTGTTGCAGTCAATGTATTGGCTGTTTCTTATGAAAGGTGGTGGTGATATATATGATTGTGAAACTGAATATGCAAGAAGCAGAATGGAACAGAAACTTGGCGTGATAACCGTCGAGGAGTTCCTTGAAAAGATTCTCGTAAACTAAGCCTTCCGTCCGGTTTTGATGCCGGTAGTACGGAGGGCTTTTTCTATTCTCAAAACAATTTCAAATTTTAGGAGGAAAATATTATGGCATTTTTCAATAGCGCAGTAACCGTTCTTCAGACTCTCGTTATCGCTCTGGGCGCAGGTCTTGGCATCTGGGGTGCAATCAATCTGCTTGAGGGCTACGGCAACGATAACCCCGGCGCAAAGTCCCAGGGCATGAAGCAGTTCATGGCTAATTAGTTGGAACAAAAAACGAAAGGAAAAGCACAATCCAGACGGTATCAGCGGCAGGCTAC
>NZ_JBBMEK010000138.1:0-8478 GCF_040096555.1 Coprococcus intestinihominis
ATGAAATCGCAGCACAGATCATGGATGAACTGGAACGCGGCGTTACCTTGCTGAAAGGCCAGGGAGCCTATACCGGTACGGCCAGGGATGTGCTGATGTGTGCAGTACGCAAGCAGCAGTTTGCCAGAGTCCGGGCGATCATTTACGAAAAAGACCCGAATGCTTTTGTGATTGTCAGTGAAACAAGTGAAGTTTTGGGCGAGGGATTCAAACAAGTGTCCGGCTTATAAAGACAAATGTTTATTTGTCTTTAACACAATGACAAAGTGAAGAGATATGACAGGAAACTGTTGACAAATGAAAGTCATAATAATAAAATTGAACGTAAAGCATGAGAGAAGGAGGATTTAAAATGAAAAAGTTAGTTAGTTTCATGTTAGTTGCTGCTATGGTAGTGGCAACATTAACAGGCTGCGGCAGTTCAGATAATGCAAAGTCAACTGAGGCAGCTGGCGAATCAAGTGCCGCTGCAGGCACAACATTTAAGATTGGTGGTATCGGCCCTGTGACAGGCGGTGCTGCTCTGTACGGTCTGGCAGTACAGCGTGGTGCTCAGATTGCTGTTGACGAGGTCAACGCAGCAGGCGGTATCAATGGTACTCAGATTGAGTTCAATTTCCAGGATGATGAAGCAGATGCTGAGAAGTCAGTTAACGCTTACAACTCCCTGAAAGACTGGGGTATGCAGATGCTGATGGGTACAGTTACAAGTACACCATGTGTTTCTGTAGCTGCTAAGACAGCAGAAGACAATATGTTCCAGTTAACACCATCCGGTTCATCCGTAGAATGTGTACAGAACGACAACGCATTCCGTGTATGTTTCTCTGACCCAGACCAGGGTAAGAAATCCGCACAGTACATCGGCGAACACAAACTGGCTACAAAGGTAGCAGTTATCTATGATAGCTCTGATACTTATTCAACAGGTATCTATGAATCTTTTAAGAGCGAAGCAGCTAATCAGGGTATCAAAGTTGTAGCAGAAGGTGCATTCAATGCTGATAACAAGACAGACTTCTCTGTTCCTCTTCAGCAGGCACAGGCAGCTGGTGCAGAACTTGTTTTCCTGCCAATCTACTATACAGAAGCTTCTCTGATCATTACACAGGCTAACAAAATGGGCTATGCACCACAGTTCTTTGGTTGTGACGGTCTTGACGGTCTGATCGGTGTTGAAAACTTCGACCAGTCTCTGGCAGAAGGCGTTATGCTTCTGACACCATTCGCAGCAGATGCTCAGGATGATCTGACACAGAAATTTGTTTCTGCATACAAGGAACAATACGGCGAAACACCTATCCAGTTCGCAGCAGATGCATATGATGCTATCTATGCAATCAAGCTTGCAGCTGAGAAAGAGAATGTGACACCTGATATGAGTGTTTCTGATATCTGCGAAGCTATGAAGAAGGGCATGACAGAGATCTCTCTTGAAGGTCTGACAGGTACAATCACATGGACAGCATCCGGTGAACCTGATAAGGAACCTAAGGCTGTTAAGATTGAAAACGGTGCTTACACAGCCATGGAATAATCGGTGTGTCTGACGCGATTGTACAATCGATTTAGATTTTACTAAAAGATAAAGGGGACAGGATTTTCCTGAGCGGGAATTGAAGTGGATTCCTGAAGGAAGATCTGTCCTCTTTTTTATCAGGTACATGGAGAATCACCGGACAGGCCGGACGGTCGGACTGGATACAGAACTGCGTTGGCAAGACATCATAGCATGGCTATAACTTCTGATTAGAGCTGATATCAGCAATAGTTATAACCTGCATTTATGAGGCGGAAGTCAAAAGGGTGAATTCAGATTTTTTATGTGCTATACTTTTTGATAAGTATCTAAAAAAATACAACAGAGAGGTGTTATTATGCAATTTATTTCTTATTTGATTAATGGCATCAGTCTGGGAAGTGTTTATGCGATTATTGCCCTGGGGTATACAATGGTATACGGCATTGCTAAGATGCTGAATTTTGCCCACGGTGATATCATCATGGTCGGCAGCTATGTGGTTTACATTGCTGTCAGCTCTCTTGGACTGAATCCGATTCTTTCGGTGGTTATATCAGCCATTGCCTGCCTTGTTCTGGGTGTTGTTATTGAGAAGGTGGCCTACAAGCCTCTGCGACATGCATCCAAATTAGCCGTATTGATTACTGCCATCGGTGTCAGCTATTTTCTTCAGAACGTAGCACTGCTGATATTTGGTGCCAATACGAAGTCATTTACATCCGTTGTACCGGCGGTTTCTCTGAAACTGGGATCTCTGACAATCACAGCTGAGACAATTGTTACCATTTTAGCCTGTGTGATTATCATGATCTGTCTGACTTTATTTATCAATAAGACAAAGGCCGGACATGCCATGCAGGCGGTATCTGAGGATCAGGATGCGGCACAGCTTATGGGAATCAATGTCAATGCGACAATTTCCCTGACATTTGCTATTGGTTCAGCACTGGCTGCCGTTGCCGGTGTGCTCCTTTGTTCCGCATATCCGTCCTTGACACCTTATACAGGTGCCATGCCGGGTATCAAAGCCTTCGTTGCCGCTGTATTCGGCGGTATCGGCTCTATTCCGGGTGCGCTGATCGGCGGTATCCTTCTTGGTGTGATCGAGATCCTTTCCAAAGCCTATATTTCTTCGCAGCTGTCAGATGCCATTGTATTCGGTGTCCTGATCGTTGTTCTGGTTGTGAAGCCGACAGGTATCCTTGGTAAGGTAATACAGGAGAAGGTGTAGGTGACAGTGATGAAGAAGAAATTGAACAAAACAACAAAGAGCAATCTGATTACATATGCAATGGTGGTCATTGTCTATATTATTGTACAGCTGCTTGTTTCAGGCGGAGCCGTTTCCAGTCTGATGAAAGGTCTGCTTGTGCCATTATGTGTTTATTCCATTCTGGCTGTTTCACTGAACTTAACAGTCGGTATTCTCGGTGAGCTGAGCCTTGGTCATGCAGGTTTCATGTGTATAGGTGCTTTTACAAGTGCGACATTCTCAAAGCTTACCAATGGTGTGATCCAGCCTGCAGGGTTCAGATTTTTCCTGGCAATTCTTGTGGGTGCGGTATTTGCAGGTATCTTTGGTCTTTTGATCGGTATTCCTGTTCTGAGGTTGAAAGGCGATTACCTGGCCATCGTTACACTGGCTTTTGGTGAGATCATTAAGAACATTGTCAATGTTATTTATCTTGGCCGTGACAGTCATGGTATTCACTTTTCTATCAAAGATGCTGCCTCCCTTGGAATGGATGCGGACGGTGAGATGATCATCAAAGGCCCTCAGGGTATCACGGGTACACCGACGGATTCCACATTTACCATCGGTATTGTCCTGATTCTTGTGACATTATTCATTGTTTTGAATCTGGTTCATTCCAGATCCGGACGTGCGATTATGGCGATTCGTGATAACCGTATTGCAGCAGAATCTGTTGGTATTAATATCACAAAGTATAAGTTGATGGCATTTTCCATCTCAGCTGCACTGGCAGGCGTGGCAGGTGTGCTTTATGCCCACAATCTGTCCACGCTGACAGCTCTGCCGAAGAACTTTGGCTACAACATGTCTATCATGATTCTTGTATTTGTTGTTCTCGGTGGTATCGGCAATATCCGTGGTTCCATTATCGCTGCAGTTCTGCTGACAATGCTGCCTGAATTTTTACGAGGTCTGAACGACTTCCGTATGCTGATTTATGCTATTGTACTGATTGCGACAATGATTATTACGAACAATGAGAAGATCATGAATACAATCCGTCGTTTCCTGCCGAAGAAGCAGGCACAGCCGGTAAAGGAGGAGACGAAATAATGGCAATGCTTGAAGTGAAGAACTTAGGAATATCCTTTGGCGGTCTGCGTGCGGTAGATGGTCTGGATATGACGATCGAAAAAGGTGAGCTGTACGGACTGATCGGCCCAAATGGCGCCGGCAAGACCACCGCTTTCAATATGCTGACAGGTGTCTACAAACCGACAGACGGCGTGATCAAGCTGGATGGTGAAGACATCACAGGCAAGAGTACCATTGAGATCAATAAGGCAGGTATCGCCCGTACATTCCAGAATATACGTCTTTTCTCGGAATTATCTGTTCTGGACAATGTCAAAGTCGGCCTGCACAATCATTACAAATATTCTACAATCGCAGGTATCTTAAGACTGCCTGCTTACCGTAAGGCAGAGAAGGAAATGGATGCGAAAGCCATGGAGCTTCTGAAGGTGTTTAATCTTCAGGATGAATGGGATTACAAAGCATCCAATCTTCCATATGGTAAACAGCGTAAGCTGGAGATTGCCCGTGCCCTTGCAACGGAACCGAAGCTTCTGCTTCTGGATGAACCGGCAGCCGGCATGAACCCGAATGAAACAGGAGAACTGATGGATACCATCCAGTTCGTATGCAAGAACTTTGATATGACGGTTCTTCTGATTGAACATGATATGAAACTTGTATCCGGTATATGCCAGAAGCTGACGGTATTGAACTTCGGTCAGGTACTGGCTCAGGGCAAGACAAGTGATGTTTTAAATGACCCGAAGGTTATCAAGGCCTATCTGGGAGAATAAGGAGAGTAGTATCATGTCAATGTTAAAAGTCACAGATTTACAGGTATATTACGGTGTGATCCAGGCGTTGAAAGGCATCTCCTTTGAAGTTAATGAAGGAGAAGTTATCGCGTTGATCGGTGCCAATGGCGCCGGCAAGACAACCATCCTGCATACCGTTACCGGCCTGATCAATCAGAAAGCCGGCAAGATAGAATTTGAAGGCAAGGATATTTCCCATACACCGGCCTATAAGATTGTAGCAGAGGGCATGGCTCATGTGCCGGAAGGCAGAAGGGTCTTTGCAGAACTCTCTGTTTATGATAATCTAATGATGGGAGCCTATACACGCAAAGATAAGAAAGAAATCGCAGAGACACTGGCAATGGTTTACAAGCGTTTCCCACGTCTTGAGGAACGTAAGAAACAGATGGCCGGTACATTGAGCGGCGGTGAGCAGCAGATGCTGGCTATGGGCCGAGCGCTGATGTCCAAGCCGAAGATCATCCTGATGGATGAGCCTTCCATGGGTCTTTCTCCGATTTTCGTTAATGAGATTTTCGATATCATCAAGGCTGTCAGTGCCAGCGGTACAACCGTTCTTTTGGTAGAACAGAATGCCAAGAAGGCACTGTCCATTGCTGACAGAGCTTACGTCCTTGAGACAGGCAATATTATCCTTGAAGGCGATGCAAAGGTATTGATGAATGATGAGAGAGTCAAGAAAGCTTATTTAGGCGAATAGAGGCATCTCTGAAGGAGGGGTTTTATGGGCAGCAACAGAATCATTACAATTGCAAGACAGTACGGCAGCGGCGGTAAGACCGTTGGTCAGATGCTGGCCAAAGATCTGGGCATCGACTGTTACGACCGTGAGATTTTGCGTATGGCTTCTGATGACAGTGGTCTGAATCTGCAGATGTTCGGCAATCCGGATGAACGCCGCAGAAACACATTTCTGACCCGGGCCATCAAGAAAGTCTACAAAGGTGAAGTGATTCCGCCGGATAGTGATGATTTTGCATCATCTGACAATCTTTTCAACTATCAGGCAAAGATTCTGAAAGAACTTGCAGAACAGGAATCTTATGTTGTCATCGGGCGATGTGCGGATTTCATTCTGAGAGACAATCCGAATGTTGTCAGCGTATTCATCCATGCACCATTTGATTACTGCGTAGACCGCGGTCTTGAGAAACAGAGTATGACAAGGGCGCAGATGGAGAAATACATCCAGAAGACAGACAAACAGAAGGGTGATTACTACATGTATCACACAGGCCAACACTGGTCCGATGCACGTAACTATGATCTCTGTCTGGACAGCAGCAAGCTGGGGTTTGAGGGATGTGTAGAGGCGATCAAGGCTTATATGGCGGTTCGCTTTAAAGAGCAATAATAAAAAACGGGCTGCGAAGCCTATTTAGTACTAGAAAAGCAACACTATGAACGATTTATTTATGAATTCGTTCATAGTATTGCTTTTTTCTTATGATTCTGAAAAGAAAAATATACAATGCCTTGGTAAGGAGAGATGCAGCATTTCTGAAGGAGTTGGCAGCAGATTGGTATCCGGATGGCTTATTACATGATTATGTATGGAATAAAATTAAAGTGGAAGTAGATGATGACGAAGATGATGAATACTAAAAAGAGTTTATGTATACTATGGTTGCTACTGGCATATTACCTATGATATTATAATTAACAAGAATATTAATTTATTGATTGACGAGCGGAAAGAAGGCATAAAATGGCAACAGAGCAGCAGTACATCGCATCATTAGATATAGAAGCATCCTACAATCTGGCCAAGCAGATGGAGGCCTACCGCACGAATCCTGTTCTCGGCTACCGACCGGCGGGCTCAAAGGCAGAGTTTGAGACCGGGGAGATGCTGAAGTCTTATATGGAAGATTTGGGACTATCCAATGTCCGCAAGGATGAGATTAAAGTGGACGGTTGGGAGTTTGAGAAGGCGGTTTTAGCCTATGCAGATGCAGCAGGCGAGAGACAGGAAGTTCAACTGGGTGCTTATCAGACGGATTTTGTGACAAAAGGCGCAGAAACATTTCAGGTTGTTTACGTGGGTAAAGGCGGCGAGAAAGATTATGCCGATAAGGATGTGACAGGAAAGATTGTGCTGGCGGAGATCAACCAGAGAGATGAATGGTGGATTAATTTTCCGGTGTATCAGGCCCATGAGAAAGGGGCAAAAGCGCTGATCGCTGTTCAGATCGGCGGATATGGACAGGTAGACGAGAAGGCTTTGAATGCCCAAGATATAGCGGGACCTCCGGAGGCAGCAGCTTTTTCTATGTCCTTTGAAGATTCTGAGAAATTGAAGACATGCCTGGATGAAAAAGGTGAGATTACCGTCACTCTGGATGCCAGCAGCCGGGTCATGCGGGATGTTTCTACTTATAATATTCTCGGGGAGATTCCGGGCAGACGATCGGATCGAATGATTCTTCTGTCGGCTCATTACGATTCCTATTTCAGCGGTTTTCAGGATGACAACACGGCGGTGGCTATGATGCTTGGCATAGCCCGGGCTTTCATTAAAATGGGCTATCAGCCGGAGAATACATGGGTATTCTGCGCCATGGCTGCGGAAGAATGGGGCATTGCCGATTCCAAGTACGACTGGTCAACCGGCGCTTATGCGGAGGTGTTTAATGTCCATCCGGAATGGGCGGGCAAAGTGATCGGTGATTTCAATTTTGAATTGCCGGCACTTTCCAACGGCAATCTGGATGGTATTCGCTGTACATATGAATACAAAGACTTTTTTGAAGATACATTAAAGACACTGCCGGCACTTTCACCGGCCTATCCGGAAGGTGTTCTTGTATCGGCACCGATTGAAACCTGGTCGGATGATTTTTCCGTGGCTATCAGCGGCATTCCGTCCATGGTCAATGAATTCAGTGCAGGTTCATTTATGACTACACACTATCACTCGCAGTATGACAGTGATGCATATTATAATGAAGCGGCTTATCGATTCCATCATGAACTTTACGGTCTGCTTTTGATACATTTGGACAGACAGTCTGTGGCACCGCTGAATTTTGCGGAAGTTTTTGAGCAGGCATCTGCCAGCCTGGATGTGCTGATGTGTCAGAAATCCGGCAGCAGGGTTACTGCACTTTTGAATCTTCTGGGTCAGACAGAAGAGGTGGCAGAAGAAGTTTATGACCGTATTTATGATATCAATGAGGCTGGAGTGGATTCTGAACAATGCCGCGAGGCTGAGAATATTCTGCTGAAAATATTCAAGATGGCTCAGGACAAATATGTTCGTCTCACATGGGAAGATGCGGTTGTGTTTCCGCAGGAGGCGGCTCAGAATAATCTGCGGTATCTGAAAAAAGCCATTCGCGCTTTGAAGCGTAAGACACCGGATGCCGAGGCAGCTTTTGAAGCTTTATATGAGATTGATAATAATGCCTATGCTTTCCAGTTTTCAAAACAGGTCTATGAGCGGTTTACAGATTATGTTCTTGACCAGAATTCAGACCGTCTTCAGTGGGGACGGGGACGCATTGTACATCATGAGAATCTCTATGATTTGGTGGCACAATTAATGGATAAATATCATCAGGGAGCGACAGATTTTGCAAATGAAATTGCAGAGCTTGAAAAGGTTGCAAAACGGCAGAAAGCCTTCCTTAGAGATGATATCGAATACATGCTGCAGTCCACAGAGAAAATGTTGCTATTGCTTCAGGCAGCCAATGAACGGCTGAAAAATATACAGGAGAAAAATTAATTATTATGGAAAGTGAAAGACTATATCAGGTGCAGAAAGAGGACCTGCCGAAACTGGAGAATTTGCTTACGCAGTGTTTTAGGGAGGACCCGCTTTATCATAGCCTGATTCCAAATAAAGACGTCAGGGAAAGGCT
>NZ_JBBMEK010000139.1:0-8468 GCF_040096555.1 Coprococcus intestinihominis
CCTAACAGTTCTCGCATACTTGCATTACCTTCTGTAAACATATAAACCCACTTGCGCATTATAAATCCCCCTTAAATGCTTGTGTACCTAGAATCACAATGAAATCCCGGTGCAGAATTCAAGTCTGCTGCGCTGATATATTTTCCATCTGAATTCATGTGCAAAATACACTACAAAATGATATATACTACAAGTTCCGATATCTATATTTTAGCACTTTTTTCTTAAAAAGCAAATGCTATATAGTGAATATTTAACAAATATTTGCCAATTATCATTCGGCATATGCATACATCATCCAATAAACTGCACAATTATCAAATAGCCTATACAATTCTTCGACTATAGACAACATAAAAGGCATGTAAAAAATCATTTTTCACATGCCTTTTCAGTCGTATTTTTAAATCATCTTAGTAAGCCAATTTCTCCATGAAGTAAGCTGTCAGATCTTCAATCTTCACACGTTCCTGTTCCATAGTATCTCTGTCTCGAACAGTTACGCAGCCATCTTCTTCGGAATCGAAATCATAAGTAACACAGAATGGTGTGCCGATTTCATCCTGTCTTCTGTATCGCTTACCGATATTGCCTCTGTCGTCATATTCGCAGTTCCAGTTCTTGGAAAGTTCTGCATAGACAGCTTCTGCTTTCTCACCCAATTTCTTGGATAATGGGAGTACACCAATCTTGACAGGAGCCAGTGCCGGATGGAAATGAAGAACTGTACGCATATCCGGTTTCTCTTCTGTGCCGATATTCTCCTCATCGTATGCGCCGCAGAGGAATGCAAGTACCACACGGTCAGCACCCAGAGAAGGTTCAATGACGAATGGGATGTATTTCTCTTTCTTACCTTCATCAAAGTATGTCAGATCTTCGCCGGAAACTTCCATATGACGTGAAAGGTCATAGTTGGTTCTGTCTGCAATGCCCCATAACTCGCCCCATCCGAACGGGAAGAGGAATTCAATATCGGAAGTTGCTTTGGAATAGAAGGAAAGCTCTTCAGCTTCGTGGTCTCTGACTCTCATCTCATCCGGTTTGATACCCAGAGTCTGAAGCCAGTTAATACAGAATTCTTTCCAGTATGCGAACCATTCAAGGTCTGTATCCGGTTCACAGAAGAATTCCAGTTCCATCTGTTCAAATTCTCTTGTTCGGAAAGTAAAATTGCCTGGTGTGATCTCATTTCTGAAAGACTTACCGATCTGTCCGATACCAAATGGAATCTTCTTACGGGATGTTCTCTGGACATTCTTGAAATTAACGAAGATACCCTGTGCAGTTTCAGGTCTCAAATAAACGGTATTCTTCGCATCTTCTGTTACACCCTGGAATGTCTTGAACATCAGGTTGAACTGACGGATATCTGTGAAGTTATGCTTGCCGCAGGTTGGACAGCAGATATTCTTCTCATCGATGAAGTTGACCATCTGTTCGTTAGACCAGCCATCAACGGAACCTTCCAGTTCAATACCGTTGTCCTGACAGAAATCTTCGATCAGTTTGTCTGCTCTGAATCTTTCATGACATTCTTTACAATCCATCAGCGGATCTGAGAAACCGCCCAGATGGCCGGATGCAACCCATGTCTGAGGGTTCATCAAAATAGCACAGTCAACGCCCACATTGTATGGATTCTCCTGGATGAATTTCTTCCACCAGGCTTTTTTTACATTGTTTTTTAATTCAACGCCAAGGTTACCGTAGTCCCATGTATTGGCAAGTCCGCCGTAAATTTCTGAGCCCGGATAAACAAATCCGCGGGCTTTAGCAAGTGCTACGATTTTTTCCATTGTTTTTTCCATGTTCTTTACCTCGCAATTTTATTTATGCTATCAAGTGAAAGATCACTTGAAGAGAATCACTGACGGATCATCCGAAGTCTGAACTGTATGATCATCCACCAGAGATACATTTTTACTGTAGTACATAATCTTACCGTTGGTCTGAATACGCACAGAACTATCTGTATAAATGAGATGAAGATGCTTATGCTCGGACAGATCTTTAAAAGTAGTCTCCTCTCCGCTTTTCACCTCAACCAGACCATCTATATCTGCAATACGTTCATCTGAAGCAGCTTCTTCCATTGAAAGAAATTCAAAATCCGTCTCATTGAAAGCGTCATAGATATCCATATTCAAATATCCAAGTGCCATTGCCGCAGTTTTTGCATCCGGGTCCGTCTCAACATAATGAACGGAAACAGCTGTAATTTCTTCATCATCCGATTTCTTATCCTTCGGCTGCTCCTGAGGATTGGCCTGATTGAATGCATCCACCTGCTTGTTGACATACGCTGTCAAGTCTGACAAGGAATAATACTCCTTGTCAAAGGATTCGATTACAACTTCCTCGACAGAACCGTCTCCATTCACGCCGATCGTCGACTCTGTCACATTGGACAAATCAACTTTCCTTCCGGTACATCCGGCCAGAAGCGTCATGCACAGCAATACAGCCGGTAATATGCAATGCTTCATTATATGACCTCCTGTCTGTGTATGTCTCATTCATTGTATCCTTAAAATACCAGTTTTTCAATCCCTTTTTGAGAATTCTTTTACTTTACACATCTTCCATCATCGTCAATATTTCAAGAGATTTAAAACGTCTGTCAATATATTGGTTTCGATAACGTTCGATGATTGACTTGAGATTATTAAGGACATCATCGGAGACCGTAAATGTATATATTGTTTCAATAGGTGTACTGATAATATACTGCATGGTATAAATGGCTGCCGGGCTTATAGAAATCGTTGTCATTTTCTCATGTCCGGCGCATTTCTCGCAGAGCAGTCCGCGATAACGGGCACTGAAAACAGATAGATTTTCTGTTGTATGACAGCAGGCACACTCAAAGCATTGCGGACATTCTCCGTTAACAGCCATAATTTTCAATTCATAGATACACCGGATTAAAGGATAGGCAATGGTTTTCTTGCACAGCGCCCGTACAGTCTGATAGAGAAGCTTTAGCATTTCCAGATCATCTGCATTTTCACGGCCATAATAATCAGCAAATTCAAGAAAATAGCAACCATAACAGGTGGCATCCATGTCTTTTCGAAATTCCTCGAAATAATTCATTACTTTAACACTGGAGATTGTATAAGCACTGCGGCCTTCCAGTAACATAAATTCTCCGAATACAAAAGGCTGTGCAGCTGCCATCAGACTATTGCCGGGCCTTTTGGCGCCTCGGGCAAACCCGTGAATCTTGCCCCGTTCCTTTGTCAGAATGACAACCCTTTTATCATATTCTCCCACAGCCATCGTTGAGATCACCATACCTGTGACTTTTACCAGTTCAGCCATTTGGACACATCTTTCCTAGTATTCTTTCTTATCGTAACCAAAGTTCTTGATGAGAAAATCGCTGTCTCTCCAGTCTTTCTTAACTTTGACCCAGAGTTTTAAGTTGACTTTCTTTCCAAGCATATCCTCGATTTCCGGTCTGGCCTGAGAACCGATTTTCTTAAGCATGGCGCCCTGTTTGCCGATAATAATGCCTTTGTGAGAATCACGTTCACAGATAATGGTGGCATCAATATCAATGAGCCTGCTGTTGCGTGCTTTCATCTGATCAATAGAAACAGCGATACCGTGAGGTACTTCTTCATTCAGGGATCGTAAGGCCTTTTCGCGGATCAACTCTGCAACAATCTGTCTCTCCGGCTGATCCGTAACGGTATCTTCATCATAGAACTGCGGACCATACGGCAGATATTTCATGATGACTTTGATTAAATCTTCTGTATTGTCCCCTTTAAGTGCAGAACATGGAACGATTTCTGCAAAATCACAGATATCTTTGTATGCGTCGATGCTTTTGAGGATTTCTTCTCTCTTTACGGTATCAATCTTATTGATAACAAGAATAATCGGTGTTTTCGTTTTTCTTAACTGTTCTGCAATATGCTGTTCACCGGCACCGATAAAAGTCGTTGGTTCAACAAGCCAGAGAATGACATCCACTTCACTTAAAGTGCGTTCTGCAACTGTTACCATGTACTCACCCAGTTTATTCTTGGCTTTGTGGATACCCGGTGTATCCACAAAAACAATCTGGCCTTCTTCGCTTGTGTAAACCGTCTGAATGCGGTTTCTTGTTGTCTGCGGTTTATTGGATGTGATGGCTATTTTCTGTCCGATCAAATGGTTCATTAATGTGGATTTGCCAACGTTCGGACGACCAATCAGTGTTGCAAATCCGGATTTGTATTGTTGATTCATAAATTCTCCCCTGTTTGATTCCCAAGACATTTTTATATGTCTTATGTTTCCTAAATTGAACTGCTTAAAGCTTTTGGATCACTTGTATGCTATTGAGTAAGCTGTGCCACGTATTCAAAACGGTCCTTTTCTTCTGTGATCTTGCTTTCACTGCCTACAACGCAGATATGACCGGCTTCAATGACTGACGCAACAGCCTTTGAAAGGTCTCTCAGATCGTCAACAGTTGTTGCAAGAAGCTCATCTCTGTTCTTCTGTATCTGTTCAAAACTGCGTTCCCCGAGAAACGCTGCCAGTGAACGGTTTCCCTTCATAGAAGCTGTCATCGGCAGGTCGATGGCACCAACGGCACCGATGATATACTTCGTCAATTCTCTGTCATCTAATGCCAGAGACCGGACATAGTCGGCTGCATTCGCATAAATATCATAAGTCTTTGCAAGATTCGGATCTCTGTAAGAAGTGAAATAACCATTGCCACTTGGCGCAAAACCGCACATACAGCCGTATGCACCGCCTTTGACTCTGACATTATTCCAGAGGTATTCATTGCCCAACACATTCTTCAGCACATTCATACTGCCGCTGTAAGCCATACCTGATCCCTCAAAATTGCCTACACAGGCATTATACTGTACCATACCGGATGTGATAAAAGCTTCATTGTGTCTCGGGCATGTGCCGATGGTTTTGACTGCACAGTCGACAGCGCTCATCGGCGCAGTGTATAACTTGCCGGCAAAAGATACGAGTGGCTTTGTACATATCTGCATGCCTTCATGATCAACGGTCATATCCGCCATAAGGTATGCTTTTCTGAAAATCTTCTGACCGATTGTCTGCAATTTATGAATGATTTCTGTTTTTCTGGTGTCATAATCTTTCAGTATCGCACACAAGAACTGATAGAAAGCAATGCCTTCTACGAGTTCTTTGTACCAGCTGCCCTGGTTGAAATAAGACATGGCTCTGTTTACAGCCGTTGAATGACCATTTGACATAAAGCCCATTTCAAGACGGGATTTCAGCTGGTTTAGAATCTCTTTCAGACGCTTCTCATCATCAAAATGGGTATGAAGTAAAATATCTTCAAATAATTCAAACATCTTTGGCACTTTGCTGTACAGGACTTTGCCGGACATTTCAAATCGTGGCTTATAAGTATCACTGCCCTGAAGACCGTAAATGTTCACTGCTGTCCGAAGACCGCCGGTATATAAATTCACCTCATCTGTCAGTTCCTGATAGGTATAGTGATCTGTGTTCATATTGCCAAGAACTTCTGTCAATATGCCGAGATAAGGAACCTCTTCCGCATCTATATGGGAAATATCAAACAGCAGATCAACATAAGCAATTCGATTAGTTTCAATTTCGTGCTGCAGAATAGCAATACCTTCTTCCGACAACACCTTATTGTAGATAGGTTCAGCCTCTTTGCGGATATCATCAATTGTCAGCAGTGGGATCATTTCAAGGATCTCTTTTGGCGATGGTTCACTCTGATATTGCTTCAATTCTTCGGTGGCTGCAATGAGCTGCTCCAGTTCTTCCTCTGAAAGGGAAGCCTTGTATTCTGCCAGCTGATCAGCCAATGCCTGCTCTTTTCTTGCTGCGAGCCCCTTAGATGGGCAAAGCAGATAAACAGAACAGTGGGTATTATCAATCATATAGTGTCGGATCAAGTTCTCAAAATATCCCTTGGAAAGGCCCTCTCTTAATTCATCATAAACTGCCTGGAATTTCAGATGAACAAAAGGCTTATTGTCATCATAGAGCCAGCTGTCCATTAACTGTAATCCGTACATCAGCCCTTTTGGCCAGCGGCCGAAATCACCTTCTCTTGACTTGAATTCATAATAATTCAAGGCGCCTTCAAGTGTCTTGTGGTTCAGTCCGCCATCTGCCAGCTTCTCTAATTCAGTTTGGATCACCTGAACAATTTCATCTCTGTCTTCTTCATTAATATTCTTGATGATAATGGACAAATATGGCTGTATAAGACTTGTCTCGAACATACCATAGATATCTTCCCCAAAGCCTTTGTCTAAAAGCGCCTGTTTCAAAGGTGCTCCGGGAGCTTCCATCAGTGCATATTCAAGAATCTGAAACCCAAGGCAAAGCTTGGCATCAAGGCTGTCACCAACGACCCAGCTGTATGCCATATAAGCGGCATTGTCTTCTCTGTCATCATTGCCGATCGGGTATTCACCACGGGTGACAGAAGTGTGGGCAAATGGAGCCTGCTTTGCAATAGCGGAATCTACCCGGGTATTATCAAATTGGCACAGGTATGCTTCATCAATAAAAGCCAGTTTCTCTGCCACGTCCATATTGCCATACAGGTAAATGTAGCTGTTGGATGGATGATAATACTTCCTGTGGAAATCCAGAAACTGCGTATAGGTCAGTTGTGGGATGACATCCGGATCACCGCCGGACTCGACACTATAGATGGTGTCCGGGAACAGTGTATCGGTGATCTTTCTATATAAAATCTGTTCGGGTGCTGAAAAAGCGCCCTTCATTTCATTATAGACAACACCATTGTAAATAAGGGGTGCGTCCTTGTCTGTTAACTCATAATGCCAGCCTTCCTGTCTGAAGATCTCATCATGAATATAAATATTCGGATGAAAAACGGCATCCAGATAGACATGCATCAAATTCTGAAAATCTGCATCATTGCAGCTGGCAATAGGATAAACCGTCTTGTCCGGATAGGTCATCGCATTCAAAAATGTATTAAGAGAGCCCTTCGCTAATTCTACAAAAGGGTCCTTGGCAGGAAACTTCTCTGAACCGCACAAAACCGAGTGTTCCATAATATGGGCAACGCCGGTACTGTCCTTTGGAGGAGTTCTGAAACCGATATTGAAGGTTTTATTTTCATCATCATTAGCCAGAACAGCGATTCTTGCACCGGTTTTCCTGTGTCTGAGCAGTGCTGCCTGGGATTTGATCTCATCTATATATTCCAGACTGACGATTTCATAGGCCGCCGGAATATGAGTAAATTTGTCTGTCATTTTATGCCTCCTGATCATTTTCGCATTCGTGCCATCTATTATAACACATTTTGCTATTAATCGTAAACAAGGGTCATCCTTTTATTATCCGGCTGTTGGATAAAAATATGCAAAAAGCTGCTGCAAAATTGAAAATTCTTCTTCAATCCTGCAGCAGCCGACTTATTTCATAAGATTAAGATAACTGTTCAGAGCCAGCCTCCAAAATGCTACGCATTTCGTCGGTGTGACGTATTCGCCAAATAAAATTTCATAAACAGACTTAAAAATGCAAGCATTTTATACCTGTTGTTTGAAATTTTGCTTGGCTCTGAACAGTTACAGATTAAGCATCGACACTGTAGTTTGGTGCCTCTTTTGTAATGTGAATATCATGCGGATGGCTTTCTTTCAAAGCTGCCGCAGAAATCTTCACGAAACGTCCGTTTTCTTTCAGTTCTTCAATTGTTCTTGCACCGCAGTAACCCATACCTGCACGGAGACCGCCAAGGAGCTGGAATACAGTGTCTTCAACGAAGCCTTTGTAAGCAACACGGCCTTCAACACCTTCAGGAACCAGTTTCTTGGCATCTGACTGGAAGTATCTGTCCTTGCTTCCGTTTTCCATAGCAGCGATAGAACCCATGCCTCGGTAAACTTTGTATTTTCTTCCCTGATACAATTCGAAGCTGCCCGGGCTTTCATCACAACCTGCGAACATGCTGCCCATCATGCAGACATTGGCACCAGCTGCGATTGCTTTTGTTACATCACCGGAATACTTGATACCGCCATCAGCGATAATCGGAATATTGTGTTTCTTGGCTGCTTCATAACAATCCATAACAGCTGAGACCTGAGGAACACCGATACCGGCAACAACACGTGTTGTACAGATAGAACCAGGTCCGATACCAACCTTGACACAGTCGACACCAGCTTCGATCAGTGCTTCTGTTGCTTCTGCTGTGGCAACATTGCCTGCGATAACCTGGAGATCCGGATAAGCATCCTTGACCATATGAACGGTACGTAGAACATTGGCTGAGTGGCCGTGTGCCGTATCGATAACGATAACATCAACATGTGCCTTAACAAGTGCATCTACACGGTCAAGAATATCTGCTGTAACACCAACACCTGCACCGCAGAGCAGACGTCCCTGAGCATCCTTTGCAGACAGCGGATACTTGATCTGCTTCTCAATATCCTTGA
>NZ_JBBMEK010000140.1:0-8454 GCF_040096555.1 Coprococcus intestinihominis
TCCTCCAGAATCCGATATGCGTTGGCTCGCTCTGTACCGTAGGTGACATACGCCGCCACATCGTTGTAGTTGGGAGAACTCTTACCGTTGATGCGCCACTCTGCGGTCAGCTCGGAGAACTTGACCTCAATGGAACGGCGCAAGTAATACGGCGTTTCAAAGGTTTCCTCCATGAACTGCTGAATATAATCGGCATCAATCCATGTTGCACCCAAACGCACATCAATCTCGGACGCATCCAAGTCCTTCGGCTGTGCTTTCTGCAAGGCTTCCACATTGATGTGGAAGGAAGAATCCCTGTCTGCCGCCATCTGTGCGACACGCAGCTTGCTTCTTACATCACCGGAAAGGTAATCATCGGCAGTCTGCCATCCAACTTCCACAGCATCGGGAGCCATCGGGTCTTTGAAGATCACCCCTCGAAGCTCTGCCTGAATCGCATCGTATTCTCCAGGTGTTCCAAGCAGCTGTGCCATAAACGGCAAATCCACCTTGCCACGCTCACCGATAGAGATTGCCAGAGCTTCGGACGGCGTATCCACGCTCGTCACTCTGCGTTCCGGCTTGATGGTTCGCTTGGTGAACATATCCGCCTTGCTTTTCAGATTGCCGTCCTCATCCACATTTTCCAGAGAACACAGGAGATAGTAGGAGGAATCGTCAGCAAATGCCTGACCATTGGCTCGATTATTGATAAGCCCGTTCTTTGCGGCAAACGCATCGTAGGCATCATTCAGTTCTGCCTGTTTCTGAGTAATCATTTCATCCGGGTAATCCTCAAGCTGATATTCGATCAGCTCGTTGACGATACCACGAAGTTCCACCATGCCCATCACACGGTCTTTTGCTTTCTCATTCAGGTCTACACGGCGCATCAGGGAGTTTTCACGGAAGTACACATTGCCATCCACCACGGTATAAGAGAAATTCTTTACATCCGGGGTTGCAGGAATGGTTTCGATTTCCTTACCCTTGTCAGCTTCGGGAAGCTCCACAGCCTGATAGGTTCCTTGGATGTGGGAAACTGCTTCTTTCAGAAGTTCGGACAGTTCCATGCCCTCAATGGGACGCACTGTAATGTCCATGCCGTAGGCGGTACTTTCTTCCACCGTATCGCCCAGAACCATTTCAGGATGAGCGACAAAGTAGCTGTTCATGGTGTGTCCTTCTTCGGTGCGGTCAAGGTTTACCCATTCCGGTACAATGTCAATCGGATGGTCACGCTTTTGCAGGAACAGGATGTCGGACACGACTTCCGTGCCTGCGTTTTTCTTAAAGGCATCGTTTGGCAGACGGATTGCACCAAGCAGTTCCGCCCTCTGCGCCATATATCGCCTTGCGTCAGAGTTCTTGGAATCCATGGTGTAACGGCTTGTCACAAAAGCGACCACACCACCGGGACGAACCTGATCCAAAGCCTTGGCAAAGAAATAGTTGTGAATGGAGAATCCCAGCTTGTCATACGGCTTGTCGGACACTTTGTAGTTGCCGAAAGGGACATTACCCACAGCCAGATCGTAAAAGTCTCGGCGGTCTGTCGTTTCAAAACCGGCTACTTTGATTTCTGCGTTGGGATAGAGCTTCTGAGCAATTCTGCCGGTGATGGAATCCAGTTCCACACCATACAAACGGCTGCTCTGCATTTCAGGAGGGAGCATACCAAAGAAGTTGCCGATACCCATAGCAGGCTCCAGAATATTTCCTGTTTCAAAGCCCATCTGTCCGACCGCATCGTAGATGGAGCGAATGACCGTAGGGCTGGTGTAATGTGCGTTCAGGGTGGAAGCTCTTGCCGCAGCATATTCATCTTCGGAAAGCAGGTTTTTCAGTGTCTGATACTCCTTCGCCCAATTTCCCTTGTCCGGGTCAAAGGCATCTGCCAGACCGCCCCAACCGACATAATTCGACAAAATCTCCTGTTCTTCGGTAGTGGCGTTCCTGTTCTCGCTTTCCAGTTTGAACAGAGTTTCAATGGCTGCGATGTTTCTTGCGAATTTCTGCTTCGGTCCACCTTCACCGATGTTGTCATCCGTGATGTGGAAGTTCACCGCAGGAACAGGTGGGATTTCTCTGGTGGTGATGGACTGCTCAAGCTGAGCGATAATGTCCATGACTTCGGCATTCTGCCATCCGTCCACCTGGGCATAATCCTGAATGATGGTGTCCTTTCCATCTACGCACTGTACGAAGTCCAGACTACCCGGCAGATCTCTGGTATTCATTGCACCCAGGGCTTTTCTCTGCGTGTCAGGAAGTGCATAGTAGGCTCGCAGGGCATCATCAAAGGAACTGTATTCCTTGATGTCCAGCGCACCCCGCTTCTGAATGTCCTCGGCAACATAAAAATGATCGATGAAGTGTTCCGGTTCCTGCTGTTCGGGTTCCGCACTGGCTCTGACCTGTGCGTGTGCCTTTTCGTCAGGGTAGTCCCCATAGATACGGATGCACTTATGCTCCTGCTGATCGTAAACGGCAGCACCATCGTACTTGAATCCGTCATCCTCCATGGTTCCGTCCACATAGCCCTGGGCAGCTTTTTCCGCTTCTTCCAGAGTGTAGTAGTCCAGTTTATCATCGAAGCCGTTTTCAAAGTGATGGTAGGCGGCAACCAGATAGCGGGGAGCCATGCGCTCCTCGTAGCTGTTAATCATCTCAGGTGTCAGCCATTCTGGTTTGTCGGGAATCATTTCATACAGCTCACGCATCTTGGCAATCTGTGCATGGCGGTTGCCTGCCCACAGATGCTTTTCGCTGTGCTGTCCTGCACCAAGGAAGTATTCGCAGTCCATACGCAGACGGTCTAACAGCTGATACTCAGGGGTGTAGTCCCTCGGTTCGGTTTTGCCCAGAAAATCCTCTGTAACGGGCTTTTCTTCGGTTTGGGCATCAACCCTTACCGCATGGTTTCTTTCGTCCTGAGAGAGCATACGCTCGAAATTCTCACGATTCTCGGCACGGAAGATGGGATAAGCAAGCGTAGGGTCACGCAGCTGAACTTCTCTGTCCGTGATCTGCTCCACACGGAAAGCTGTATCGTCCAGATATACCGTGTCACCGACCTGATAATTCCATTTCGGTTCCTCGGAAGCAGATGCTTCCACAACTTCGGCAGGCTCTGCCACAGGCGCTTCTGGCTGAACCGACTCCATCGCAGCTACGGACTGACGAACTTCCTCCAAATAGTCATTGGCAAGCCATTCGTCCGTGAAGTATTCCGTAACGCCTTCCGGGTCTACATAGTAGTCATCGGTCTGATTATCCCAGATCGCATACTCGCCATCCTCGGTATCAATCACTGCGAAACGGTCATAAACATCTTCCAACGGATCAGTTTTAGCTTCTTCGATAGCCTGTCGTTCCGCTTCTTCCTCCGGGCTGAGGTAGCGTCCCTTTCGTATCAGACCGTCGATTCTCTGCACCACCTGCGCCCAGGACATCTGCAATTTATCGCAACCGCTCTTGGTGTAAGCAACACCCTTGGCATCGTGATCCTGACCGCTGTGCGTTGCACCAGAGCAGGCATGGGAATGACCACCGGTTCCGTATTCATGCTTCAGGAAGTCCATCTTTTCCTTGGCAGAATGATTCTCCTGCCAGTAGTTATAAATACGGGCTTTACCACCGGAAAAGCCGCTTCCACGGGTCAAGTCTGCATTGACTTCATCATCCGTAATGAACTGGCGGACAAGGGGCATCTGCATCATATCGGTCTGATACTCACGCAAAGGCATATTCAACTCATACAGCTGTTTCTGAATGAGATTCAGCTTGTGATAGTGAAAACGAAGCAGATCGGGATTTTCCGCAAGGGTTTTTCTAAATTCCGAATACTGCTGTACCAAGGTTGCGTGGAAACGAGGGTCATCCAACTTTTCAGCCAAGTCTGCGGTTTCGTCAGGGAAACCACGAAACGGTTCCTGATGAAGAATTGCCAGATAGTTGCTGGAACGGGCTTCTTCACTCAAATCGTGATAAAGATGCCACAGGGATTCTGCCAACTTCTGACGCTCATATCCGGATGCTTCTACCAGTTCCACATTAGTTGCGAACCGACCATTTTCAAGCAGTTCTCCAATGCGCTCGGCAACCGTTTCCCAAGAAACGATCTGCGCTCTGGGGCTGTCAATGGCAGAGGAACCTTTGGCAAGGTGGATACCGTCCTCGGCATACCACGCACAGATATTCCCGCTATCTTCTTTCAGACCATAGCCGCCGTGATAGACCTGCTTTAAGGTCTGAACGATTTCTTCCAACGGCTTCTGCTTCATATATTCCAGCGCTACGACTTTTCGGGCTTCATCGGTATTGCTACCAAGCAGAAGGAAGTGGTCGATTTCTTCCTGGGCAAAAGAAAAAGCAGAGGGCGTAAAGCTCTCTGCTCGGTCGATAAAACTGATTTGTTCATTTTCGGAGAGGAAAAGGTTCAGACTCAGCTGTTGATAAGCTCCGTCATCACGACTTCCTCCGCCTGTGCTTTCAGGCTGTTCATGTGCTGCACCCACGCCATCTGCTGCGTTTCCTTGTCCGGTGCGGGGCTGTCCTTCAGGTACTGCTCCATCAGAAACTCCACTCTGGCTTTCGCTGTTTCCTCGATCTCCCACAGGTGCGGGAACAGGCTCTCCGTCAGAATCATGTCGTTCAGGAGCATCGGATTGTTCTGTTCCAAAAATGCTCGACGCATCCTGCCGTACTTGCCCAGAGGTTTCTCTCCCTCGTTCTCCAACTGAAGGTTCGGAATCTGATAATCTCCGGCCTGTCTGTAAGTCATCTCGCTCATAATCTGTACTCCTTTCGGTAGCTTTAATCTGCTCATGTTCTCCAATCGCTTTTTCGATTTCCTGAAACATCCTTGTGCTGATGGCATTCACCGCAGTACCAAGGGCATTTACCGTCTGTCTGGTGTTAAAATCAAACACCTTCTGGAAATCCTCATGCTCGAAGTAGTTGTCGGGACTTTCCACGAACCGGCAATACATCGTATAGGATACGCTGTTTGCCACCGCATTTTTGAAAGCTACTTCGATGTTGAGTTCATCATACTCCTCAAGGAAGCTGTTGGCAACGATGTCGAGGAACTGCTTTTTGTAATCGTCCCAATACTCAGCCGCCAGTGCGGATGCAATATCTTCAAGCTGTGCTTCCAGTACCCCGTCAGCGGCAACACCGAAGGTACGCTCCATCGCTTCCATGACATAGGAGCGGTTTTCAGGCGTCACCTCCCACGGTTTCAGTTCCGGGGAAGAACGGCGAACGCCGGTATCCGCCACATCAAACACATAGCGCAGATACGGTTTATCCCTGTTCATCACAAACAGAGCAATGCCGGTAGAGCCACGCTTTACATATCTGCGGTAATTTTCAGCGTTCCAGTCCTCATAGGGCTTGCAAAAGGTCGCATTGGGGCGCTGAGCATAAATCATCACCTGTTCCGGATAGGTGAACTCATAGTTGCGGGACATCGTTCTCAAAAACGAAGTCCAGTTATCTGTGTTCGAGGTGATTTTCCCAATCGTTTCTTTTGCTAATCCGGAATAAAATCGCTCTTTTGCGTTCATTGTATCCCTCCAATCCTATCAATCCGGATAAAGGTTCAGCTTCTCAAAGGCGGCATCGTCCATGGCTGAAACTTTACGGAGAACCGAGTCTGCCAAAGCAAAAAGCTCTGACTCGTCCTCCGAAAGCTGTTCCTTCATCAGTGTCAGTGCTTCACACAGCCCTGACCTTGTGCCAGGGCTGTAAAGCATCATCATGTTCCGCTCATCCTGTGTGAAATCCATCATTCAATCTCCCTTTCCGGGTGGCTCTTGGGCGGCTTATGGGAAACATCCGGCACGGGCTTTTCCTTTAACTGCTCCAACACCGAAGGACGTTCCTCTAATCCGGACGCTTTTCCGTTATTGATGATACCGTCAATCATCCCATAATCATCTTCCATTGCCATCTCTGCGTTTTTCAGGTAGTTTTCGGACTTCATAAAGTTTTCCAGCTTCTGAAACCCAACAGAATCTACATAGTGAAAGGATACCTCACCGACTACCTTTAAGGCTACGATGTCGCTGACCGACATACTGTGACCACGGAAATCATCCGGGTGGTCAATATTGAACTTTACATACAAATCTTCCAGCTGCCGATTCACATCCTCGGACATAGAAATGGAGCCATGATAGACCACCTCGTAACGGTCAATCTCAGGCTCCATTTCTTTCTTCTGAAGGTAGCTGTAATTTGCAAACATGAGCGGGATATTATCGTCTACATCTTCCCGCAGCTGAAGAATCGCATAGGAATCCGTGGGGCTTTCCAGAAAAGCAACCATTCTGTCATCCGGGGTGGTATTTCCGTGAACATCATCCCATTTTTCGTTTTTCATATCCGTGTCCTCCTTATCGTTCAGGCTCTTTGCGTTTGGGAGAGGGACTGGCAGGCGCAGCTTTTTCTGCGGCCTGTGCCAGTTTTTCCATGACCGACTCACGCTTCGGAGAGTCGAGCTTATCCAGCTGACTTTTCAGCACTTTGGCAACCTCAACCGCAGTTTCCTCACGGGCTTCTTCAATGGCTGTATTCAGGAACTCACGATACGGAGCCGTATTACCAGCGGCAAGATCTGCCTTGATTTCTTGGATATGCGCCTGCACATCATCGACCTGATCCATATATTCATAGGGGTCGAAGTTCTCTGCAAAACGGTCGAGCTTAAAAGCAAGCTCAGCGATAGGGTCATTGACCACCACCGCCTGTCTGCCGACTTCAAAAGCCTGCTCCATGACATCCTCATAGAACATTGCCCGCAGTTCCCGGCGCTCCAGCCCGAAGGATTCCAGAATATCCCGGCGGACTTCGAGCATGGACAGTTCAGGGTTATCAACCTGACCGCCATCAATCTCGTTGTAGTTTTCATCCAACAGGGTGTAGTCGTAACCATCTTCGCAGGTCTGCACCGCAAGGATTCTATCCTTTCCGACCTTCCATGCGGCTTCATCGCCCATAATCTCAGGCTCCGGCATATAGCTTGCGCCGTTGCGCTCCATAATTTCTGCAAACTGGCAGATATGAAACACATTGTATCCGATCTGCGTATGATACTCGTCAATGAAGGTGCAGGGCTTCACAACCATTTCATCCGGGTAGTGAATCTGCACACAGCTGCCATCGGGGATATGAAACAAATCCTTATAATGGCTGTCGATAAATCGGATTTCCTTACCATCCGGGTTGTACTCATTTGTCATTTGCGCTTTCCTCCATTTTCAAATTCCATACTGAACTTCGTTTTGCCATCATCTGATACCTCCATAAAGACGGTGGCATCAAAGGTGTTGCCCGTTCTTTCGGACTTGCAATTCTTGAGCTTTACCTTGCCGGAACCAAGCAATTTCTGCGCCGTGGCAGAAGTCATGCTCTTGCCGATGCTCGCAAAGTAGCGATTGTTTTTCCAGAGGGCAAATTTGCAAGCTCTGTTGGAACAGAAAAATGCCTTGGCTTTGTCCTCTACAGCACTGCCGCAGAGCGGGCATTTGCCGATAGAATTGGCTTCTTTCGACATCATAACCTCGGAATCACGGATTACTTCATAGTTCTGAATCAGACCGGCAATCACATCTTTGATCTCGTCCATAAAGTCCTCGCTGGCATATTCGCCTTTCTCAATGAGCAACAATTTTTCTTCCCAATCCGCCGTCATGGATGGGGACTGAATCTGTTCCGGCATGACTGTTACCAGAGCCGTACCCTTGTGGGTCGGAATCAGGTGTTTGGTTTTCTTATCACCCTTACGCTCCAGAAAACCGATGCGAACCAGCTTCTCAATGATACCGGCACGGGTCGCAGGCGTTCCCAAACCTTTGCGCTCCACCTCATCAGGCATTTCGTCCGCACCGGCAGTTTCCATAGCAGAAAGCAGAGTATCCTCGGTAAAGTGTTTAGGGGGAGATGTTTTCCCTTCCTTGATTTCCGTGCCGCTGACGGTCATTTCGTCACCAACGGAAACAGAAGGGAGTGTCTGCACGTTTTCGTCGGATTTTGTCGAATCATTTTTCTGAACCAGAGCTTTCCATCCATCCTGCACAACAGTTTTGCCTTTGGTGGAAAACACGGTACCGCCACAGTCCAGCTCAATAACTGTCTCTGCGTATCGGTGCGGATCGCCAACAGCTACGCACAACCGATTCGAGATCAGTTGCAAAATTGCAAGTTCACCCTTGGGAAGTTCGCTCAGATTGCATTTCTGCAATTCTCTGGTCGGAATGATGGCATGGTGATCTGTGACCTTTTTGTTATTCACAACCTGCTCTGCATGAACTGGTATGTTATCCACATCCTCCACGGGGAATGTGTGGAAAGCCAGCTTTACGAGGTCGGTCAGGCTATGTGCCATATCTTCCGTCAGAAACCTGCTGTCGGTACGGGGATAAGTGACCAGTTTCTTTTCATAGAGGTTCTGCGTGTAGTCCA
>NZ_JBBMEK010000141.1:0-8443 GCF_040096555.1 Coprococcus intestinihominis
TTGATTTTTCGAATTTTCTTGCCTCCGGCAATGGTGGTTGTTGTCGGTTGTGGTGAGTTAGATGCAATTGCATTTTTGACAGCTTCTGCTTCCTCTTCGCTTAATGGCAGTTCACATTCACCGCGTACGATGTCCTTGATATATGTATAAGAACCTTCACGGCTATGGATACAGTTCATAACAAAACCAGTATTGCTGTCATTGAGAAGTGCATAGGAAAAACTTAATTGACCGCCTAATTCCTTAAATGCATCATATTTAACAACGCCGCATTTCTGATAGGAACGGTTTAAACTCTTTTCTACATACATCATGCGTTTATGAAGTAAGTCTGTCTGCTCTTTTACAAGATCAATATCATCAAATTGTGCTTTGAAGGTATCCTCAAGGGTTTTTCCATTTTTACCTTTCATAAAGATTTTATAATTCATTTCAAGTCGTGACTGTCTTAAGACAAGCATAATGACAAGTACAATTGCCACAACAGTCAGGATAAGTGAAAGTATAACTAATATGCCCGGATCAAAATTTAATTTGGCAAAGATTTTACTTTCCATTTTTACCTCCTTGTTAGTTTAAGTATTATTTAATTGTTTCTAATAAAGAAACAATTCTTTCAAGATCCTCTTCAGAGTAATATTCTATTTCAATGCGGCCTTTTTTATTGCTTTTTGCATTAATCTGAACTTTTGTACCAATGATTGACTTGATTTTATCCTCTAACTGATGATAGATAATGGCTGTCTGTGGGTCAATACCGGCTGCCTTCTTATTTTTCTTGTCAGCAAGCATGTTTTTGATTAAGCGTTCTGTTTCTCGTACGCTTAATTTGTTGTCAAATATTTTCATGGCCAGTGTATATTGCAGTTCAGGGTCTGTAATAGCCAGTAATGCACGGCCATGCCCGCTTGAAATCATTTCGTCAACGATCATTTGTTTAACTCTGTTGTCCAGTTTTAACAGACGCAGAGAATTTGTTACAGCAGTTCGACTCTTGGATACTTTTTCGGCTGCTTCTTCCTGCTTTAAACCGTATTCATCAATTAATTTCTGGAAGGCAATGGCTTCCTCAATTGGATTCAGGTCTTCACGCTGAAGATTCTCAATCAATGCAATCTCCATACTCTCCATTGGCGTGTAATCCTTAATAATAACGGGGATTTCTGTGAGTCCGGCCAATCTGGCTGCACGCCAGCGTCTTTCGCCGGCGATAATCGTGTAGAAATCATCTTTCTTCTGTACAATCAGCGGCTGGATGATGCCGTGGAGTTTGATGGAATCGGCTAATTCCTGAAGTGCATCCTCGTCAAAATTTTGTCGGGGCTGACTTCTGTTTGGCTCTATTTCATCAATTTTAACAAGTGTTTCTGCATTTTTCTCAATGACTTTTTCAACAATTTTCTCGACAGGTACTTCAACAATTTTCTCAACGACCTTTTCAACAGGCACTTCAACGATTTTCTCAACAATATTGGAAGAATGGGTCGCATCTTTCTGAGTTGACTTTAAATCCGCTTCAGTCTTTGAAGATGTGGATTGCAATTCGGATTTTTTAGGTGCAGTTGCCTCGGAATGTGTTGTCAGTGATGTTGTTGGGGAGATAAGAGCATCCAGCCCGCGCCCGAGCCCTTTTTTCTTCTTTACAGCCATTCGTTTTCATCCTCTTTCTCAATTACTTCTTCTGCAAGGTATCTATATGCTTCAGCACCGGCAGATCGGGAATCGTACATATTGATTGGCATTCCGTAACTTGGTGCTTCTGCAAGTCGTACATTTCTAGGAATAATGGTTTTATAAATATTCTTGTCCAGATTTTCCTTGACATTCTCAACAACCTGTAGAGAAAGGTTTGTTCTGGCATCATACATCGTGAAAACAACGCCTTCTATTTCAAGCTTCGGATTCAATCGTTCCTTAATTAAATCAATGGTATGTATTAACTGAGATAAACCTTCAAGGGCATAGTATTCACATTGGATCGGAACAATAACAGAATCCGCTGCAGCCATAGCATTGATTGTAAGAAGATTCAAAGATGGCGGGCAGTCAATGATAATATAGTCATAGTCACTTCTAATCATATCCAGTTTGGATTTCAGAAGGTATTCTTTGTTTTCAAATCCTATCAATTCAATCTCGGCACCGGACAAATTGATGTTGGATGGAATAACAGACAGATCCTCCATAACGCTTGGATAGATGCATTCAGAAAGTTCAGACTCATCCAGAATCAGTTCGTAGACGGTGTTTTCTGCCTGGTTTTTGTCTACGCCTAACCCACTTGTTGTATTCCCCTGAGGATCCATGTCTAAAGTTAATACTTTTTTGTTCTTTTCTGCCAGACATGCAGACAAATTGATAGCTGTTGTTGTTTTTCCTACGCCACCTTTTTGGTTTGCGACAGCAATAATTCTGCTCATAAATCCTCCTTATATTACTCTGTTTTATTATCCGGATTAAAATTCCCGGATTAATCATTGCTCTAATAACGCTCATTAAATTATAACATTTCTTATAAAAATAATCTACCTATATTATCAATGTTTCACGTGAAACATTTGTGAAAAACATATAAAAATAGTATATTTCATGTTTCACGTGAAACATTTGGAATACAAGCAGGAGAGATGAGGATGTTTCACATGAAAAATCCTACGCAAATTCGGAAGGCTAAGGCGACTACTATTATACAAATAGAAAAGCCAATGTTTCACGTGAAACATTGGCTTTGTTTGTACCAGAATCAAGATTCTGTAAAACAACGGTTCAAAATCACACAGTTGCGGATTACATTTGTTCAGGACACTGAATACCAAGTAATGATAAAGCGTCTTTGATGATGTAACGTGCAATCTTTACAACATTGGTTCTTGTATATTTGGTTGTCTCGTCCTCAACGTTGATTTGGCACTCATGATAGAATTTATTAAATGCATGAGCTAAATCAATGCTGTATCGAGCAATAACTGAAGGCTCATAACGTTCAGCTGCATCTTTGATCACCTGAGGATATCTTTCAATTTCCTTTAAGAGACCGATAGATGCTTCGTCGGTTAATAATGTATAGTCAATTGTATCAGGTACTTCGCCGATCTTTCTCAGTACACTTGAAGCACGTGCATAAGTATACTGAACATAAGGACCTGTCTCACCATCAAAATTCAGCAGCTTGTTCCAGTCAAATATGACATCCTTGATTCGCTGGTTGTATAAATCATTGAAGATAATAGCACCGATACCAACCTGTTTGGCAACTTCTTCCTTATCAGGAATATCAGGGTTCTTCTCTTCAATAATGCTTGTTGTCTTATTAATTGATTCACGAAGCAGATCTTCTGCAAAAATAACATTACCTTTACGTGAAGAAATCTTACCGCTCTTAAGGCTTACGAGACCATAAGGAATATGCACAAGATTCTTGGCGTAATCATTGCCCATTAATTCAATAACCTTGAATACCTGTGCAAAATGCAGTTTCTGTTCAAGACCTGTGACATAGAGACATCGGTCAAAGTTGTAAGTTGCCTTACGATAAAGAATAGCAGCAAGATCTCGTGTCGCGTAGATGGAACTTCCGTCTTTCTTGGCAACAATACAAGGTGGCATATCATATTCGTCCAGAGGAACAATCATAGCACCCTGGCTTTCCTTTAATAAGCCATCATCTGTTAGGCGCTTGATAACATCGGCTGTCTTGTCGCGATAAAAACTTTCACCGGCAAAGGAATCAAATTCCATACCTAAGATGTTGTAAACACGCATAAATTCCTTTAAGCTGATATCACGGAACCACTGCCAGATTTCAAGGGCTTCTTCGTCACCCTGTTCCATCTTCAGGAACCAGGCACGTGCTTCATCATTCAGTGAATCATCCTTTTCAGCCTCTTCGTGGAATTTGACATAGATATCCATTAATTCTTCAATACCTTTTTCTTCAACGGCTTCACGACTGCCCCATTTCTTGTAGGCAACAATTAATTTGCCGAACTGAGTGCCCCAGTCGCCGAGATGATTGATACGAACGACTTTATAACCGAGCTTGGAGAAAATCTTATACAGAGAATTACCGATGATAGTTGTTCTCAGATGGCCAACGTGGAAATTCTTAGCAACGTTAGGTGAAGAGTAGTCGATACAGATTGTCTTGTCCTTACCCTGATCAGAACAGCCATAATCAGTTGCGTTGTTATACTTATCGATAATCTGCTGTGCATACTGTGCTTTATCGACATAAAAGTTGAGGTAACCGCCTACAACCTTGATTTCACTTAAAAATGTCTGATCACCAATGGACTCTTTCAGGTCCTGTGCGATCATAGGAGGCGCCTTGTGATAGGATTTGGCAAGACGGAAACATGGAAATGCAAAATCACCCATTTCCGGTTTTGGTGGAATTTCAATAAGCTGTGAGATTTCTTCGCTGGTCAGAACTTCGATGTTCTGAGACAGTAAATTGACAATTTGATTCTTCATTAAAAACACCTTTCTATACTAAAAGATAGCTTAAACTTATAAAATGTTAGCTAGCGATAACAAATAACAAAAAAGAACATAATTGAACAGAAAATAAGCTGAAAAGCGGTAGATCTGCTGATTGTATAAGATGTTCTCTATTGTTTTTAACATATGTTCTATTATTTTACAATAGATTTGAAAAAATATCCACACTTTTTCAAGATGATATAAAGGCAAATTACGGAAAGCAAGCTATGATAGAGACTTGTAAATATTGCAAACATGACATATAATAATAGTACTTGACAGAAAGGAGCGGATAGTGTGAAAGAAAGCAGAAAAAAGCTTCTTAAAGGGATCGTAACTGCAGCTGCTGCGGCAGGTGCTGTTTATGGTATGAACCGCCTTGTTTTTTTCCTGTCAACGATGAAGGATTTGTTGACATCAAAAGAAAAGTCTTATTATAACTGGCGGTTTGGTGATATATATTATGCAAGAAAAGGTGAAGGACGCCCTGTTTTGCTGTTGCATCAGCTGAGTGCTTCGGGGTCAGATTGTGAATGGCAGTCGATGATTGATGAACTGGCGGAGAATCATACGGTTTATACGATTGATCTTCCGGGATGCGGCCGATCACAGAAAGAGAAGATGGTCTATACCAATTATCTGTATGTGCAGGCAGTGAATGATTTTGTTAAGCATGTGATCAAGACAAAGACGGATATTATTACAAGCGGGGATACGTCGTCGATTGCAGTGATGGCCTGTCACAGTGAGCCTTCATTATATGGTCGTTTTATTTTTATTAATCCTGAATCCTTGGATCATATGATCAGGACACCGGGACCACAGCAGAAGTGCCTGAGTTATCTGCTGCAGCTGCCGTTAGTTGGTACGCTGTATTATGTTCTGGCGAATTCCAGATGGAAGGTTAAGAGAGATTTTAGGACGAAATATTATTATAATGGAGACAGGATTGAACCAGGCATGGAAGATATGTTTTATGAAGCGGCCCATCTGGGCGGATTTGCAGCGCGCTTTGCATATGCCAGCCAGGTTGGATACTATACGAGAATCAATGTTGTGTATGCATTGAAGCAAATTGATCACAGCATGTATATTATCGGCGGAGAAGCCATGGAGGGTATGGATGATACGATTGCAGGGTATACGCATTTTAATCCTGCAATAGAGGCTGTTCGGATGGAGGGCACAAAGGGAATGCCGCATATGGAGAAGCCGGTTGAAACTGCAGATTTATGTAAACTGTATTTGGAACGCTGATGCGAAGCGGACAGTGAGAATAGAGGAGAGGAAAAGGGTTGTCGGCTCATGACATGACGCGGCAGCCCTTTTTATCTATATTGAAACAATAGTCCTGCTTTTGCGGAGGGTGAGGCAGAGAGTGAAAAAACTGGCTGGAGATTGAATAAAATGTGCAAAAATAGTGAAATAGAAAGAAATGATGAACAGCCATTGCTTGAGAGACTTGAGGCGTATGGGCGCACAGATGTCTATCCGTTTCATATGCCGGGGCATAAGCGGCGCCTGGGTCCAAAAGAGATGGGACATTTATATGAGATGGATATTACGGAAATTGATGGATTTGACAATCTGCATGAACCGGAAGGTATCTTAAAAGACGCACAGCTATTTGCGGCGGAGCTGTATCATTCGGAAGAGACAGCGTTTATTGTCAATGGCAGCACAGCGGGGCTTCTTGCAGCGATTGCCGGAATATGCCGGGATGGCGGAGAAATTCTTGCAGCTAGGAACTGTCATAAGGCGGTATATCACGCCATTGAGCTGCATCATTTGAAACCTTATTATATTTATCCTCCAATAAATACAAAATACGGGATAAACGAAGGAATTTATCCACAAGATGTTGAAAAAATGTGGATAACTCACCAAAATATCCAGGCAATTGTGATTACATCTCCAACATATGATGGTGTGGTATCAGATATTGAGGCAATCTGTGAGATTGCACACAGGCATCGTGTACCGGTGATTGTGGATGAGGCACATGGTGCACATTTTTGTTTTTCAGATTATTTTCCCAAAAGTGCAGTGGCATGCGGTGCGGATGTGGTTATCCAGAGCACGCATAAGACGCTGCCTGCAATGACACAGACGGCTTTAATCCATTTGAATGGGGATTTGATCGATAGAGAAAGAATCAGAAGAATGCTGACCATTTACCAGACCAGCAGTCCGTCATATATTTTGATGGGGAGTATTGATGGCTGTCTGCACATGCTGTCAGAAAATGGTGAAATGTTATATAAGGCATACACAGAACGACTGCAGAAACTGAGAAATGCCATTCATGAGCAATGCCGTTGGATTAAGCTTCCTGAGTACGAAGAGCTGGACGCTGCATGTTCAAAGGATTATGACAAGTCAAAAATAGTTTTGTCGGTGAGAAATACAGGCATGACAGGCAGACAATTTCATGAGATACTGTTACATGATTACCATCTTCAGATGGAAATGGTTTCAGCAGAATATGTGCTTGCCATGACGGCGGTGGGAGACTCAGAAGAAGGCTATGAGCGGCTTCTTCATGCGCTGGTGGAGACAGATGCGAAGATCAATGCGATGCTTGCACAAAACGAAGCCAAAAAGGATGCTTTGGATGAAGAGGAGAAGCTGCATGACTGGGCGAAACTTCCGGTTGTCAGTCAGAAAATGACCATTTACGATGCAGAACAAAGAAAAAAGATTTTGTGCAGGCTGGATGATGCTGCAGGCAAAATTGCAGCGGACTATATTTATCTGTATCCGCCGGGGATTCCGATTGTAACGCCGGGGGAGATGATTACAGGGGCGGTCATTGGTACGATTCATTGGTGGCTGTCAGATGGACTGCATGTCAGCGGCGTGTATGAGGAACGGGATGTTCGGATTATTTGCTGAGAATCGTTTGCCGGGAATTGGGTGGAACGCTGCCTGATGACAGAAAATAGATAAATAATAAGGAAAATGCCAATAGAAAGAGAAATGATATGGGAAAGTTATTTTGCCTGATAGGGAAAAGTGCATCGGGAAAAGATGCTATCTTCAGATATTTGAGGGATAATAAGGAGCTGGGCCTGAAAGAAATTGTGCCGTACACCACCAGACCAATGAGAAAAGGGGAAGAAAACGGCGTTGGGTACTATTTTGTTGATCAGGCCGCTTATGAAAAAATGTGTCAGAACGGAAAAGTCATTGAAAGCAGGACCTATGAGACAATAAACGGACCGTGGCATTATTTTACGGTGGATGACGGACAGATTCGTCTGGACAGGGATAATGCGATTTTGATCGGTACGCTGGAAGTGTATAATCAGATGAAACGGTATTTCGGGGAAGAACAGGTTGTGCCCCTTTATATTGAAGTGGAAGACGGTCTGCGTTTAGAACGTGCCCTTGCCAGAGAAAGGATGCAGGATGTGCCGAATTATGCTGAGTTATGTCGGCGTTATCTGGCAGATCGACAGGATTTTTCGGAGGAAAAAATTGCTGAAGCGGGCATTTTAAAACGCTACGAAAATATTGATTTTGATGCATGCTGCCGGGAGATTGTCCGTACTGTGAAGATATTTTGAAAGAATAAATGAATAAAAATTCACAGTGTAAAAAAGCATCAATTGTACAAAAAATAGTGAATATATGTTATACTGTTGATAGAGGTGATATGTATGACAGGTTTCGGCGATATTATCGGACATGAACAGATTATTGAACATTTCAGGAGTGCACTTAAGAATCATCAGGTCTCTCACGCTTATATATTAAACGGTGAGAACGGTTCAGGAAAGAATATGCTGGCGAAAGCTTTTGCGAAGGCGCTGGTGTGTGAGGCAGGATATGGTGATTCATGTAATATGTGTCGGGCGTGCCATCAGTTTGACAGCGGCAATCACCCGGATGTGAAATGGATTACCCATGAGAAAGCGAACAGCATCGGTGTAGATGAAGTTCGTGAACAGATTAATAA
>NZ_JBBMEK010000142.1:0-8392 GCF_040096555.1 Coprococcus intestinihominis
GCCCTGCATGGAACAGCCTTTTTCTTTTGCATAAATAATATAATCAATAATCTCCCGGGTAATCATTTCCCCCGGCGCCAGAATCGGAATTCCCGGCGGATAGCACATAACAAACTCACTGAAGATCATTCCTTCTGTTTCACGGATCGGCACGGATTTCTTCTCGCCGTAAAAAGCGGTTTGCGGTGATACGCAAACTGTCGGCTTGATATACTCCGCATTTGGCATCTGCTCCGGATTCTTCGCATAAAGGCGCTTGATGTCCGCTAAAGCCCCCACCAGCCGCTCAATGTCCTGTATTCTGTCACCAATCGAGATATACGCCAGAATATTGGCAATGTCACCCAATTCAATCTGGATATCATATTCATCTCGTAAAAGATCATAAACTTCAATACCGGCCAGTCCAATATCTCTTGTATACACTGACAGCTTCGTCACATCAAAATCATAAATGCTGCCGCCATTAATCATATCCTTGCCATAGGCATAAAATCCACCGATGGAATTAATCTCTTCTCTGGCATATTCTGCCATACGGCTTACTTTCTCAAAAGATTCCTTTCCCCGGAGAGCCAGATTTCTCCTGGAAATATCAAGGCTTGAAATCAGCAAATAGGAAGCACTGGTTGTCTGAGTCAGATTGATAATCTGACTGACATACTCCCAATTAACATTCTTTCCTGTCAACAGCAAAGAACTCTGCGTCAGACTGCCGCCGGATTTATGCATGGAAACAGATGCCATATCCGCTCCGGCGTCCATGGCACAGACCGGCAGATTCTCTCCAAAATATAAATGCGTACCGTGGGCCTCATCCACCAATACAAGCATCTTATGTGCATGAGCCACTTGAACAATTGTACGCAAATCCGAGCAAATCCCATAATAAGTCGGATTGTTCACCAGTACTGCGACAGCTTCCGGATTCTCTTTGATTGCTTTCTCCACTTCAGCAACCTGCATCCCGAGGGATATTCCCAACTTATTATCCACTTCCGGATTCACATAAACCGGAATCGCACCACATAACACCAGAGCATTGATCACACTCTTATGCACGTTTCTGGGCAAAATAATTTTGTCGCCGGCCTTGCAACAGGAAAGTACCATGCTTTGCACAGAAGATGTTGTTCCGCCAACCATAAAAAAAGCATGGGCGGCACGAAAAGCCTCTGCTGCAAGTTCTTCTGCTTCCTTGATCACTGATACCGGATGACAGAGATTATCCAACGGCTTCATGGAATTGACGTCCAGGCTGACACATTTCTCTCCCAGAAGTTCCACCAATTCCGGATTTCCTCTTCCCCTTTTATGTCCCGGCACATCAAAAGGGACTACTCTTCTTCGCTTTAAGCGCTCCAATGCTTCATACACCGGTGCATGCATCTGTTTATTTCTGTTCATTTCATCACTCCATAACACAAAAAAAGACAGGCAAAACTCACCTGTCTTTCATGTCTTATTCATATTCTTAGTGCTATATGCTATACCCTGTCTATTCACTCTCATATCTACGAAAAATATTTCCAGAGCCTATCGTTGGTACTCCTACCAGCAAATATTTGCATGAAAACAATCTTCGCTTCATGTTGTGTATAGTATAACATGAAGATTTTCAAATGACAAGACGCAATATTACATTTTTAACTGTGCTTACTGCTTTATTATTGTGTTATAGCATACTGCATTATTATTTTATATCATACTGTCCTATCAGGCGCTGTGTCTCAGCCTTCATCTGATCAACCACAGCTTCCGGTCCCAAAATCCTGACACTTTCACCCAGTGAAAATACCCAGCCCAGAAACTGCCTGCTGACACGGACATCCACACTGACGTTGAAATGATCCTCATCCACAGGAATCATCATAACATCTTTGCCGAAGCGGTCAATGATAACGCCTGCCAGGCCATTGCTCACCTGCAGCTTCACCGTTTCCTCTTCACCACCAAACATGCCGAAACTTTTTCTGGCATAATCAGCCATATCCAGTTTCTTAAAATGTTCTCTGCCCTCCCGGGTCTCATTGGAAAGCGCGATCCTCAGCATCTTGTCAACTCTGAAATGCTTGATCAGACCTGCCTCAGAATCAAATCCCACCAGATAATAGTTCTCATCATCCCAGGATAATCCCCAGGGACTGATATGATACCAGGCCCCGCCATGACGCAGTTGGGGTTCCTTCTTCACATTCCACTGAAAATACTGAAACCGAATCTTCTTGTTCTCCGAAATCGCATTATGAATGGCATCCACGGTGTAGTAAATACTCTCATTCATGGCCTTGATTCTTCCGGATACATAGACCTGACGCTGCAATTTCTGGGCATCATACTCACTGACCATTGTTTCCAGCTTCTTGATCAGACTGTTAGATTTCTTCTCCGTGATGAACTTGGAAGACTGAATGGCATCCACCAGAAGTTTAAGTTCCGGCAATTCAAAGGGTCTGTTGACCACATGATAGCGATAACGATTGCCATCCTGTTCCCCTTCCACCTCTATGCCCAGTATCTCCAAATCCCTCAGGTCATTGTAAAGACTCTTTCTGTCTGCCGTAATATCATACTCTGCAAGGGTCTCCTTGATCTCCGGCATGGTGATATAATGCTCTTCATCCGTTTTCTTCATCATAATCTGCGCAAGTCTGTATAACTTGAACTTCTGGTTCGTTCCCTTTGGCATATGTAGTTTCTCCCATCTTCTGCTGATCATAGGCAATCGCCGCCCTGCAAACGCACACTGTCTGCTTATTTGCCAAATGTGTTGCTGTTCTTGGCTGCTGCCTTTGCACTCATGGTATTCGCTGCCTCAAAAAGTGATGATGTCGGTGCAACCGGACACATCAGGACCCTGCCTGTTCCTCTGTAAACATTCACAAGGCCTTCGCCGCTGACAGCCGAGCCAACCAGCGTCTTTGTTGTTCTCTCCACTGTAAAATCAAGATTCGATGACCAGCAGACTGCCAGATTGCCGTCAATTTTCAGCTCATCATTTTCCAGAACAACTTCGATCAACTCTTCCTCCGGCACATTGCTCTCAAGTGCAGCCACACCATCTCCCTGAAGACTGAGATTAAACAGGCCTTCACCGCCGAGAACTGCGGATGAGATATTCTTTCTTGCAACCACTTTATTCTTCACATTGGCATCACAAGCAAGAAACATGCCGTCCTCTATGGTCATGCCTGTTGCACCCCATTTTGCCATATCCACCAGAATAATATACTTATACGTCGGTTCCAGCACCAGACAGCCTTCTCCCACATATTCAGGCTTCACGGCTGTTTCCTTTGTCACGGCCCCTTTGATGGCCTTTCCGAACAAATCGCCGATTCCCTTGACGCCGGACGTTGCCTCAACATGACCACCCATCCACTGCATTGCTCCTGCCTGGATAATGGCTGAATGATTCTTGTCAATATCAATGACAACCTGTCTTCTTCTCACATTCATCTTGCTCATAAAATATTCATTCATGGCATTCATCGGTGATACGCTGGCATCCTGTATATACTCCAACACATGAAAATTGCCGATGGATTTGATAAATTTTCTGTTGTCATTCTGTAAATTTTCAATTCGCATAAAAAGTCCCCCTTATTACGGCCTACTGCTTTTCTTCATTCACGACCGCTCTATGGTTCTATTATAATCTAAAGACGCCGTCAGTAAAACCCTTTTAGCAGTGAAATAACATATGCTAATTCACCGGATTCACTAACGGCGTCCTCTATGGTCTCAAAAAGTGCTGACATAACAATATCCCCGTCAACGACGAGGATATCTTCGATACTGGCATGCAGTAATCGACTTAATATAAGAAAATTGTCGAGACTCGGCAAAGACTTGCCGGATATCCATTTGTAAACAGCCTGAGGATTCTCAAATCCCATAGCCCCCTGGACATCTCTGACGGTGTAGCCATTCTTCATCATCAGCTTCCGAATCTGTGCACCGGTCTCTTCCTGTTGGATTGATAAATATATTGGCTGCATATGTATATCTCCTCATTCATCTCCATCCCAAAACACGCTTCTATTGTATCACCATATGTGGGTAAAGTCCATCCTGAACCGTGTAATATTTTCGTTTTCTGCCCTTGATTTGTATGCTGTCTGCTGTTATCTCACACGGCAGATACCACACCTCCACACCGGCCGCCATCGCTTCTGATAATGCCTGTCCAAATGCCGGATGCGTTGTCATGTTCGGTCGTACAACCATCACCCCTGGCATGGCGATCACGAAGGCCAGTATACAGTGATACCCCTGTTTCACGGCATGCATCAGTTCATGCAAATGCCGGACTGCCCGTTCACTGGGTGCATCCGGGAAATATCCGATACCGTCAATTTCCAGTGTACATCCCTTTACTTCCATCAGATATTTCTCATCCTGCTTCTCCATATAAAAATCCAGGCGGGAATCACCGTATTTATATTCCGGCTTAATAAAAGTGTAATCTCTCCCTGCCAGCCACTCACCAACGACTTTATTCGGGGCCTGACTGTCAATATTCACCCACCCCAAAGATTCTTTATACACACTGATCAAATCATATTTTGTTTTTCTATTCGGATTATCTGAACAAGTCAGCGTTACCCTGGCTCCGGGAAATAGCAGTTCCTTCATACGTCCCGTGTTTTTCACATGAACCGTTTCCTGTACTCCCCCAATCAGCACTTCCGCTGTAAAACGATTATTGCGGACAACGAATTCGCCTTCCGTTACATTTGTATATTTCATAAGTTACATTCCCATATTCATCACATAAAACAATACAACAATTTGTATCCTTTTAAAATCAAATGTGCATCTTTTCTATCATACACTCATGTTTTTTATTCTCCTTATTATAATTAATTCCTACAAGCAAAATTGCCCCTGTATAATTTCTAATAGCATTTGGATACTTCTTGTCCTTTATCTGCTGTAAAGCACTCTTGGCACTCTTATTCCACTTCAATTCTACAATAAGTGCCGGATAATCATTCTTATATTCCGGTTTGGGAATAAATACAAAATCTGCAAATCCTCTGCCCGTAGGCAATTCTCTCACTGGCTTAAAATAATATTGCATTGCACTGAGATAAGCAACTGCCAATACACTGCTGAGCGAATTTTCATTATTATATTGAATCGCTGAAACATACTCTTCATGTATCTTTTCTATCTGTTCAGCAACTGATGTTCCATCCATATCTAAAGTTGCGTCCAATAACCGTTCCGATTCCCACTGAAAAACCATCAACTCATTCCATTGTTTTCTTCTTGTTGCCCGAAGCAGCTCCTGCCGTATTTCTTCATTCGGTACAAATGCCATTTTGGAGTCCGCAGAATATGCCAAATACCCCATGTGAATCAAGTATGTGAGGACATCGTCTTTATTTACAATATTCGATATGTCATTTTGAAATGAGGCAACATCCACATCAACCGATGCCCCCGACAACATTTCAATAATAGATGTCCTTAATCCATCAAAATCCATATTGATCAATGGTACAATTGAATCATATGAAGCGGTTGCTGACCAGTAGCTTTGAAAATTTCCATCGATCATCGTATTTACGACTGCATTAGGATTATAAACCTGATATGCCCCCAACTGATAGCCATCATACCAACGTTTCACTTCCGTAAAGTCTTTATTGTACACTCTGCAAAGTTCTTTTACTTCATTTTCTGTAAAACCAATATAAGAAGCCAACGGTCCTGCATTCAACATTGAATACTCACGAAAATTATTCAGTGCAGATTGTGTTCGTTCCTTCTTAATTGGCAAAATACCTGTAAGATATGCCAACTGAATATACTTTGTTGGCTCTATTCCTTTAAACATACTTCTAAGAAACCGAATATAGTCATCCTGTACTTTCTTATTCGCTGCTTCATCTCGAATCAACACATCCCATTCATCAATAATAATGACAAATTTCTGCCCTGTTTTATTTCTTACACGTGAAAGAGCATCCGGTAAGGATAACACCTCTGAAGGCAAAATATCAGGATAAACATCTTTCAACTCATCCAATACTATTTTTGTAATATACCCAACAAGTTTATCCTTATCGTCGCAATTCGTCAAAAACCACTGAATATCAATATGGATAACATCATACTTATTCAGATGCCTTTTAAAATCTGGTGTTTTACCTATATCCAATTTTGAAAACATCTCTTCTGATGATGCACCTTTACTATAATACGCTGCAAGCATATTTGCAGCATATGATTTTCCAAACCGACGTGGACGGCTGTTGCAAATATATGCATCTGTCGAATCCAATATATTATTCATACATGCAATCAATCCCGTTTTGTCTACATAAATTCTGGAATTCAGTGCTGCCTGAAAGGCACTGTTATCCGGATTAACAAATCTTCCCATTATGACACCTCCCCAAAAAATATTCCCATATTCATTACATAAAACAATACAACAACCTGCATCAGCAAAATCAACGGCACCCCAACTGTAAAATAAGCTTTCTTCGTCTTATGGTGAAATCCATACATGCCAATCAACGCACCTACCGAACCACCGATAAATGCCAATCCCAGCAATGTCACAATTCGCACTCTCTGCCTATTGGACTTCGCATTCATCTTATCCACACCAAATACAATGATTGTCAGTATATTCACTACTGCTAGATAGATCAGCAAAATTCTATGCTGCATCAAATAATCCCAGAAATCAATATGAATCTGATCCCCATGATAGCCTTTCACTATCAGCAATAGAATAGCCTGAATAACCAACATGCAAAGTGTAAACACCCTTGACATCATATTCTCTTTGACTGCTTTTCTGTCAAAAAGAATAATCATGAGCAAAATTCCTGCCGAACCGCCAAGTAAGACTATGAACATGCAGAGTTTCTCAAACCAGTCTCTTGTCTGATGCTTATAGACTAAAACCTTGATACCGTAAATCACCAAAGCAATGATATTAATGATAAGTAAGTATCGGTCAAATATATTCAAATTCATCAATATAATACCTCGTTTTGTCAATGGGTTGAGAATTTTACCTTGTACTTGTTATCCACAATAAATTTATAATATACATTCCCGTTAAGTTTATATCCGTCCTCAATAATGTATTCATGTCAAGCTACGCATGATAATAACGATTCCTCTTTTTTAGAGAAACCTTGTAACTTTATTATAATTTAATTGTACGTACAAAACAACCCTCTGTCACGTAAACTAATTTTCAGCAATTTGTGCGCTTTTTAATTGCCATCTCTCTATGACTATTCATCCAAAAATCCATATACTCATCAAACAAATTAAACAGCATATTTCCTGAACAAACCGGAAGCAATGCATCTGACTCTCCCAATGGTACATGTCGATACAAATCATCTGCCTTCGTCAGCACCAGGCACGGAATGACATCATATTCTGATTTTCTGACAATCTCATGTTATCCGGTTCTTCTTAAACTCAATATACACTATAGCATTAGTATACCATAAGAATTAGGCAAATAGGGCCTTTATTCTTACAAAATGACCATTACAAACGACTTTTCAATCATTTGTAATGGCCCGCTGCTTATACAAAGGATAACTCCTCTTCTTCTTTCTCTCCCTTCTCATTCACTGTATAACTCACCAGGCTTTTCTTGCTCAGCTTACATAATGTTCCATTCGTAGTTACCATCACAACTTTCGCATTGGCCTGATCGTCAATCTTGTCGTAGATTCTTCCGGCACTCATGCTTTCTCCAATCATTGTATACGGACTGTTGGCAACATAACCTATCTTCCCCATACCTTTAAGTTTCACTTGAATAGCCTCAGGATCATATTTATTATCCGGCTCTTTTTCCAACTGAATCTTCATGTCGCTTTTTAAAAAATCTGATCCGTAATAATGCCTCGTCCCTGTTAATGTGAAATAAATCTTTGCCATTTTAATCTTCTCCTTTCCCACGGTTATTCTATTTCCTTTTTATTTCTGTAACTCGCAAAAGCAATGACAATGCCAATAACAATAAGAATTCCTAATAAGACAGGCTGCGTAAACAACCAGCACATTAATAAAATCCCTGCAATATAAAGGATACCTTCTGCAATCATACCAAATCCTGAAAAATCTCCTCTACAAGCTGCTGCAAATGACAACACCAAAAATAAGACTACTGCTGTTAGCATTAACATAAACTCATCCTCCGTTTCTCTAAATAGGTTGTTTTTCGTCTTTCATTAATTAGAGTATACGTCACTAGATGGGGTATAAAAATACCAGCCATCTCCAGCTGGTATTTATTTTCTATACACCTATCTCTATGCCAGTTGTGACATGCTCCCACCACTTAAATCACAGATTTTGAAGTGGGGGCTTCTTGCTCAATGGCTCTACTGAGCCAAGT
>NZ_JBBMEK010000143.1:0-8364 GCF_040096555.1 Coprococcus intestinihominis
CAAATGGGCTGCGGCCTTTTTGATTCAGGACTTGCTTACAATTCCTGCGCTTCATATACATTTATTTTTTACTGGATAGAGATATATTTCTTCTCTTCTACAGCAGGTTTTGCTTCTTTCTTGGGTACGAACAGTGTCAGAATACCATGTTCAAAGGATGCCTTGATATCCTCTTCTGTGATATCTTCGCCAACATAATAGCTTCTCTGACATGCGCCTGCATAACGCTCACGTCTGATGTACTTGCCTGTCTTCTTGTCTTCCTTATCTTCATCAAGACCCTTTGCTGCACTGACGGTCAGGTAACCATTATTCAATTCAGCCTTAATCTCGTCTTTCTTGAAGCCCGGAAGATCAATCTCAAGTTCATAGCCATTGTCCAGTTCCTTGATATCTGTCTTCATCAGATTGCCTGCATGGTGACCATACAGTTTCTTCTCTGCCTTATCTTCTGCTCTGTTGTCATAATAAAATGGAAAACCAAAGAAATCATCAAATAAATTATTGTTAAAAATGCTAGGTAACATAAGTCATATCTCCTTTTCAATCAAATATCTATATTCCAATCTGTTAACTGTTATTGTCTAAAAACATCTGAGCCGGTGAATCATTATCCCTCAATGGATATATATTTCTTCTGCTCTACTGCAGGCTTTGCTTCCTCTTTCGGAATTTCAAGCTTCAAGGTGCCATCCTCGAACTTAGCCTTGATGTCTTCCTGTTTAACACCTTCACCAACATAGAAGCTTCTGCTGCATGAACCGCTGTAACGTTCACGTCTGAGGTACTTGCCCTCCGAGTTCTTCTCATCTGTCTGCTTATTCGATACAGCACTGACGGTCAAGTAGCCATCCTTCAGTTCAGCTTTCACATCTTCCTTCTTTACTCCCGGCATGTTCATCGTTACTTCATAACCATGATCTGTGTCTTTCACATCTGTGGTCATCAAACCTGCTGCATTATAATTATAATCTCCATCAAATGGGAATCCAAAAAAGTCATCTAACAAATTCTCTCCAAAAATACTAGGCATTAACATAAGTCATATCTCCTTTCAAAAGATATCTTAAAATCTAATCAAGCACTTTCGGATTGCTCCTGAGTGTTATCAACATTTTCAACTCCGGATTCGGAACTCTTCTTTTTGTTCCTCTTCCTTTGTTCTATATGTAATATAACACTCATTATTAGCACTGTCAATAGGTGAGTGCTAATTTTTTGTGAACATTTTGTGAACTTTCAAAATCTTATCCATTACACAATCAAAAAAGGCGTAAATCATATCATATGATATGATTTACGCCTGGCTTCATACTGATTTCAGATATATTGTTCTAAATTGACCGGATTATATCTGAGTCATCCGGTTGTGTACTCCGGGATACCCGTCAGATACTTGCTTAAATCGATTTCTCCCATCAATCCGTCAAATGTTAAACAGGATCCAGCAAATCCAAACAATCCGAAAGGAACAGACGTTTTTATGTTTGCAGCCGCCAGCACAGAAGCACCAATGATTTAATGGCATTAATCAGTGTTCCTTCCCTGACACCATTTAATCTGTGAAAAGCCAGCAGTGCAACAACCATTGCGCTCACTGTCAGGAAACTGTCAAATCCTACCTTCACATTTCCAAATTTCATGCCTGTTGTCTGTGAGATTGCACGTACCAGTGCTCCCGCAGGCAGCATTTTCCGTATTTCTGATCCGCTCATTGTAGTTCTCCCCGCAATATCCCCGTCAGGATGTAAAAAAATAACAGACATCCCTTAACTCCCCTGTTGTAGGGGCTTTTCGAGATGTCTGTAAAGAGAGCCGCATCATGGCTGTTCCTAATATTTATCTTTATGAAAATGGAAAATGTTATGATGACAGCATTCTGATTAACCGGGACGGGCAGATTCCCGGGATTCAGAAGATGGTACATGTAACTCAGGCGGACTGAATTTTACGAATAGCCGCTTACAGGTTTTCCAATATATAAAAACGATTGTTTTCCTCAGCTGCTTTTTCCCGCATTTTCGTGTAAAGCAGCTCACGGTCGGAATCATCATCATTAATGATTATTTCGACAATTGTCCAGATATCCTCATCTGAAAGATTGGTCTCAAAACATGAAAAAAAGATAACAGCACCAAATTGGCTGTATGGAGCTATATCCGATGTCGGCAATTCGTAATCCGGGAACCGTTTTTGAAATTCTGCAAGCCAGCTTTCCTCTATCGGAACATATGTATCACGGATGCGCGCATTGTGTACCACGCGAAGGCCACCGTGATTACCCTTGATGATGATTCCCCTTTTTTCTATTTTGTTGCACAAATAAACATACTGGAGTGTATCTGCAATATCGCCCGGCAATGCAACTGTGCGAATTTGTGTTGTAGGTTTGATACGTTCGAACATGTGACGATTTTCCTTTCTGTTAAAAAGAGACTGTTTTTTTCCGTGAAATAACCAGACCAATGAATATCAGTGCCGCACCGGCCACTGAGGCCATGGTCATTTTCTCATGAAGCACCAGAAACAGGAAATTGGCGAGGACTTCCGGCTTCATCAGTATCTCCGGTTTCCAGCTGGCTTTCTGCTGGATCAGCACTGGGATCAAAAATAGAATACCATAGAAATACACTCTTCTTGTAACGGCCACGATCGGATATTCCCACTCACCGATTTTCTTGATCAGCGCCGAATAGCAGCCCCATGAGATCATCTCCAGAAAGGCCAGACCATCTCCCAGGGGATTAAGCTGCATATTTTTCCGCATAGCGCCTATCTCAGCTAATGATAACCGAAAATCTATATATTTTCAATATCTATCCATTTTCTTATCGCCCGACATTTCAAGTTTTCCCCAAAAAAACTAAAGAAAACTTTACCATAAAAATTGTTTTTAGGGGGGTTGTCTTTTCCAGATTTTTCTGTTATTATCCAAAAGGATTATCTCTATGCGAGATTGACCACTTCTATAAGTGGTCAATCATTGACAAAATTTGAAAGTTAAACGGAGGTGAGTTTTCATGGACAGTTGCATAGGTCGAAGTAAGATATGCGGTGAACAGAAGTATACAGTCAGAATGCGGCTATTCGGAAAGCTCAACCTTAGACCCATAAGCAAATCTTAATACAATATTTGTGCCTGCAAAGCAGACACAACCTATTCGTATGGGATTTGCCTCTGCTTTGCAGACATGATGCCTTTGGGCAGCCTCCTCTCTATACGCAATCTATATTTTCGTGCGTTCTTTTGTACATCGCATCCAACAGTCTATGCTATTAAACTGAAACGTGAAGCGATGTATTTTTTATGCCCTTTTTTTGGGTGACAAGGAGGACGACATGAAAAGAAAAATGTTTTACAAGAAAGATTATGTAAAAGAACTGTTAAAGATTATCCGCACAGAAACAGATACCACCAAATTGCCAAAGTTGCTTTCCGATTACCATGAGAAAGATATTGCTGAAGCGATCACCTTACTGAGCGAAACCGAAAGAAGACAACTCTATCCTGTCCTCGGCGCACAGAAAGTGGCTGAAATCTTTTCCTATCTGGATGATTCCGAAAAATATATTGAAGAACTGCCGATTGAAAAGGCTGCCAAAGTGGTTTCTTACATGGATGCCGATGATGCACTGGACATTCTGGATGATCTGACCGAACACAAAAAACAGGAACTTGTCAACCATCTGGATGAAGATATCCGAAAGGACGTCCGCAGACTGCTTTCCTATGATGATGACGAAATCGGCAGCTGCATGACCAACAACTTCATCTGCATTTCCGACAAATTATCCATCCGTGAAGCCATGAGCACTCTCATTCGCCAAGCTGGTGAACATGACAATATTTCCACCATTTACGTTGTGGATAAGGATGAGAAATTTGTAGGTGCCATTGATCTGAAGGATTTGATCATTGCCCGCGAAAATGATGCCCTGTCCGACATTATTAGCCGTTCCTATCCTTATGTCTGCGAACACGAGAAAATCAACGACTGCATTGACAAGATTGCCGATTACGAAGAAGACTCTCTTCCTGTTCTGACCAAAGAGGGCCGCATCATCGGCATCCTGACCGCAACGGACATTGTGGAACTCGTTGACGATGCCATGGGCGATGATTATGCAAAGCTCGGTGGTCTGACATCTGAAGAAGACTTAAATGAACCGACCATCATCAGCATGAAGAAAAGACTGCCCTGGCTGATCATCCTGTTATTTCTGGGCATGGGTGTATCCTCGGTTGTGGGTATCTTTGAATCCGTTGTTGCCGTTCTGCCGATTGTCATCTGTTTCCAATCACTGGTTCTTGATATGGCAGGCAATGTCGGCACACAGTCCCTGGCTGTTACTATCCGTGTTCTGATGGATGAAAACCTGAACACAAGAAAGAAACTCTACCTTCTCGGCAAAGAAATGAGAATCGGTTTCTTCAATGGCATCAGCCTTGGCCTGATGGCTCTGGTATTTCTCGGTGTCTACATCCACTTTTTCAAGAAATACGCATGGCTTTCCGCTTTCCTGATCTCAGGCTGTGTCGGCCTCTCACTGATTGTGGCCATGGTAGTTTCCAGCATGATCGGCACCATTGTGCCAATGTTTTTCCACAAAATCCACGTGGACCCGGCGGTTGCATCCGGCCCGCTGATTACAACTGTCAATGATCTGGTAGCTGTCGTTACATACTATGGACTGGCAATGGTATTCCTGATTGATGTTTTCCATATTTGACAAACGTCTCCTTATGGTTTATATTAGTTCATAAATAGATATTTCAAATTTGAACTAATTATTCCATAAGGAGGCTTTTTGTGAAATTAGGTATTGAATTTTCAAGGAAACTGTCTCTGGCCTATGAAAGCATGTGCAAACCGCTCTGCCATGAACTGAAACTGCCCCAGACAGCTTTTGATATTCTTATGTTTCTGGCCAATAACCCTGAATTCAAAACAGCCAGAGATATTGTCAAAGTCCGAAAGCTTAAAGCGAATCTTGTCTCTGTCAACATTGATAAGCTTGTGAATGAAGGTTATCTAATTCGAAAGAATGTAGAAGGTGACCGACGTAAAGTCCAGCTTCTCTGTACCGATAAGGCACAGCCTATCATCAGCAGAGGCCAGCAGCTGCAGGAACACTTTGTTGAACAGCTTTTTGCAGACATCGACGATGCCACACGTCAAACCATATTCCAGGGCATGCAGCAAATGGAACTCAATCTGAATCTTATTCTGGAGGACAACTAGTTATGCATTTACTTTTTACGATTATTGTTACTTTTTTTGCCGGCATGGGAGCCGGTCTCGGAACAGGTTTTGCCGGTATGAGTGCTGCCGCCGTCATCAGTCCGATTCTCATCACCTTTCTCGGTATTGACCCCTATATGGCCGTAGGCATTGCATTATCATCCGATGTACTGGCCAGCGCCGTTTCTGCTTATACTTACGGCAAGAACAAGAATCTGGATATCAAAAACGGCCTGATCATGATGTTTACTGTCTTGATCTTCACTGTTGTGGGCAGCTATATATCCAGCCTGGTTCCATCCGCAACCATGGGCAATTTCTCCGTCTTTATGACTTTCCTGTTGGGTATCAAATTCATTGTGAGACCGGTTATGACTACCAAGGAAGCGATGCAGGGCGTATCCGCTAAGAAACGTGCCATGCAGTCTGTTATCTGCGGTATCATTATCGGATTTATATGCGGCTTTATCGGTGCCGGCGGCGGTATGATGATGCTTCTGATCCTGACTTCTGTTCTGGGATACGAACTCAAAACAGCCGTTGGAACAAGCGTCTTTATCATGACCTTCACCGCATTTACCGGAGCAGTCTCTCATTTTGCCATCGGCGGCCTGCCGGATCCTGCTGTCTGGATCCTGTGCATCATCTTCACTCTGATCTGGGCCAGAATTGCTGCGGTATTGGCCAACAAAGCCACACCAAAGACATTGAACCGTGCAACCGGTGTAATCCTTGTTGTTCTCGGGGTCGTTGTTATGGCGTTCTCATTTTTATCGTAAATAACAAAATAAAACACACTCTGTGAATTCCGGCTCATAATTCACAAAATTTGAAGCACTCATTGCGTAAATGAGTGCTTCATTTGTTTTATGGCGTTAACATTTTCTTTCGCCGATTATCTGTTTTTAACCGAGAATTTTCACCGAATCGTTTTTCTTGTTCTCTCAAAACAATTCCTTTACAATCGGATAAATCCTTCTGAAATACTGATAGCGTTCTTCGTATTTCCTGGTCAGCTCAGGTTCCGGTGTCACTGTGTCCACCACCTTGACAATCTTTGCTGCTGCAGTCTCCACATCCGGATATTCTCCGCATCCCACAGCCGCCAGCATAGCACCTCCGAGTGCCGGGCCTTCTTCATTCTCAAGAACATCCACCTTCAGATTCATTACATTGGCAATGATCTGACGCCACAGAGGGCTCTTCGCACCGCCGCCGCAGATCTTTGTTCTCTCTGGGCTGATACCGAGACTTCTGGCTACCTCCAGAGAATCTCTCAGACCAAAAGCAACACCTTCCAGGACTGCCTGGGTCATTTCTTCTCTTGTTGTATCCATAGACATGCCGATGAACATGGCTCTTGCGTCCGGATTATTGTGGGGCGAACGCTCACCCATCAGATACGGAAGAAAATAGACATGATTTTCACCCAGCTTCGTAATTCCCGTCTGCTCCGCGCTATAATCTTTGGTTTTCAGAATTTCTTCATTCCACCATTTATTGCAGGATGCTGCACTGAGCATGCAGCCCATCAGGTGGTAATGACCATCCGCATGGGCAAAGGAATGCAGCGCATTGTATTCATCCACACCGAAATGCTCGCTGGAAATGAAAATTGTTCCGGAAGTCCCCAGCGAAATATTGCATTTGCCTTCTCCCACTGTACCTGTTCCCACTGCCGCTGCTGCATTATCGCCGGCACCGGCAATAATTTTTACATTTTCAGAAAAGCCCAGTTCCTCTGCGATTTCCTTTTTCAGTGTACCCACCACTTCATAGCTCTCATAAAGCTCTGGCAGCATTTCTCCTGTAATACCGCAGATCTCAAGCATTTCCTTTGACCAGCAGCGATGCTTCACATCCATCAGAAGCATACCGGATGCATCGGACACATCTGTACAGAAAGTACCAGATAACCGATAAGCCAGATAATCCTTCGGCAGCATGATTTTCACAATCTTCGCAAAATTCTCCGGCTCATGCTTTCGCATCCACAGAATCTTCGGTGCCGTAAAACCGGCAAAGGCAATATTCGCTGTATAGGCAGACAGCTTATCCTTGCCAATCACCGTATTCAGATAATCCGTCTCCTCACCGGTTCTGCCGTCATTCCACAGAATCGCCGGACGAATTACCGCATCATCCGCATCCAGCACAACCAAACCGTGCATCTGCCCACCAAAGCTGATGCCCGCCACCTGAGACCTGTCACACTCCGCCGTCAGCTCCTTCAAGCCATCCATCGCCTGAGTAAACCAGTCCTCCGGACGCTGCTCAGACCACCCCGGCTGCGGAAAAAACAGCGGATACTCTCTGGACACAACCTTCTTAATATCGCCAGAAGCATCCATCATTAGCAGCTTTACCGCGGAAGTTCCCAGGTCGACTCCTATATATAACATATAATCACCTTTATTAGCCCCAAGGGTTTTCTGTTGGATAGCGCACGCCTGCCGGCTGGTTATAGCCAATCTCCTCTACCGGCACGCCGATATACTTAAATACCTCAAACAGTGCCTTGCCGTAATGGCCGAATGCTACTGCGCCATGATGCGGGAAGCCTTTCTCAATCAGAACGTGACGATAGAATCTGCCCATTTCAGGAATGGCAAAGACGCCGATGGAACCAAAGGAACGTGTTGCCACAGGAAGGACTTCGCCCTGAGCTACATAAGCACGAAGCTTATTGTCTGCTGTGCTCTGCAAACGGTAAAATGTGATGTCACCCGGTTTGATATCTCCTTCAAGGGTACCCTGTGTCACTTCCTCAGGCAGTGTTCTTGCCATAATCTTCTGGTACTTCATCTCGCAGAAGGACAGCTTGCTGGAAGCTGTATTGCCACAATGGAAGCCCATGAATGTATCTTTCTGAGTATAGTTATATTTACCCTTTATATCGCTGTTGTACATATCAGACGGTACAGAATTGTTGATATCCAACAGTGTAACTGCATCCTGGCTGACAACCGTTCCGATAAACTCGCTGAGTGTACCGTAAATATCCACTTCACAGGATACCGGAATACCCTGAGCCGTCAAACGGCTGTTGACATAACATGGCACAAAGCCGAACTGTGTCTGGAATGCAGGCCAGCATTTGCCTGTCAAAGTTACATACTTG